>JBIKNE010000036.1:0-10116 GCA_044358855.1 Bacteriovoracaceae bacterium
ATTTCTCTGAGTGTTTTATAGTCAATTGAGCCACCAGGAATTAATTGATACTGAGTTCCAAACACCGATTTACCGACGGGTATTTTAGCGTCATCCTGACTACCAACACCGATGGTATAAACCTTAATATTCTGTTTTTTTGCTTCCTCGGCTGCTTGGAGTGGAGTCATGTTGCCCACGTTTGCAACACCATCAGTAAGTAAAACTATCACTTTGTTCTTAGTGTCTGAATCTGCGGCTCGCGCCACACCCAGAGCTAAACCATCTCCTAGATTGGTACCACTTCCGAGATACCCAATATCGATATCAGCTATTACTTTGTCCAAGAGCCCTGGGTCGGTAGAAAGTGGCAGTAAAGTAAAAACTTTTTCTGAAAAAATGATAAGACCAACACGGTCTGAAACGCGTTTCTTTGCGAAATCTCGCAGCTGAGTTTTGGTAACTTCAAGTCGATTTGGTTTCAAGTCTTCTGCGAGCATTGAGCGCGATACATCTACAACTAGAATTATATCGATTACATCCTTACTTGCTGGACTATAGGTATTTGCAGTGCGTGGCTGCATTAATGAATAACTTAAATAGCCCCACCCAATTAGACCCGTAATAAAAAGAACAATTTTCAGGATTGGTTGCCATGCTCGACGTCGGCCTCTTTGAAATCCAAGACCCAACATTTGCTGGTGAAACAGTTTCCAGTAGTCGACTGACCAAAGAATCGCTACAAAAGCGCCCAACAAGAAGAGCCATGGTGCTTTATACTCCATGTTTCTCCTCACTTAAAGCTGTTAATAGTTTACTCTTGGCCACACTCAACTGAGCTAATTCACTCTCACTCACATGCGGCTTAAATTGATAACGATTTAGTTCATCATAAAAGGCGCGCAAATTTGTTTCGTGATTCGCAAAGACTTGTTTGAATTCGTCTCTTTTGATCCAAAGCAAAGCAAACTCTTGAATATTTTGTGCACGAAGAATTTCGTCTCTGAGCTGTATTTTTTTTGTTTTCTCAGCCAAAGCTAATCTTTTGGCCCTAATGTAGATATAAGCTAACCTTGCGATAGCTAAGCTCACAAAAACAAAAATTAATATTGTTAGAGGCCAATTTTTAATCCACCAAGATCTACTAAAGAGTGGCACGTCCTCATAGCTGAATTCTTTCGGTATTGCTTCTGGACTTGGATTCCATAGCCATCCTTTGAATTGGAACTGAACTGAACCTAAATTACTAGTGAAGTTGTAGACCTTATCTGGTGAGAAGTTTTTTCCAAAGACTATTTTCCCACGAAGGGCCCATCCTTCCTTGTTCTTCGTCCAGGGACCTAAAGAGTAAACAAAAAATGAATCTGCATCACCAAGAAGTTGTAGGGCCTTGGGATTGTAATCTACAATGAGACTCTCATCCGTTGTTTGTATGAGTGCATTAGCAACTTCTCCAGGTTTGACTGTTGCAGCTTGCTCAACTGGATGAACTTCGAATTGAGCGAAAGATAGTTTTGAAAATACTAACAAAATCAAAATAAAAGATTTCATTTCAGTCTCCGAAGAAACTGCTCTAGATACCTTTCATCGCTGCTAATCATTGGAAAACGTCTGAGGGCTAATTCTATTTCTCTCGGTTTGCTCAACCCTGCTGTTTTCCCCAGGGCAACAGAGAATGTATATTTTAAGGGCTCAGTATCCAGCGGAGACAGTAATCTCATTCCGTGAAATTTGGCATCTTGTGACAGCTGATGAAACTCCTTTGAACGAGCAACATTGGCCATGTCTCCAAGGTAGACCACTTCTTTTTTTCTAGAGAGTTGTTTCTTGAGTTCATGAACAACTGTTGTGGGATCGTTTTCTTTGAGTTCAAACTGCTTCTGGAGATTTACCTTACCACCAGGCATTAATAGATTCATCTTTTCGAGCCACGATATGAAAAGAATGAGCCCCTCTCTGCCTTTTTTGTTTGGAAGTTCATATTTGTTACCGTTTTGTAACATCACGATACGAACCAAATCATGTGTTTCTTGAGCGAGAAGATATAGGAGTGCACAAACTTCAAAAGCCATCTGAAGCTTTGTCACACCGGCTGAGCCATAAAAGCAGGATGGGCTTAAATCGATAAATACACAAATCTCTACATTGCGATCTTCTTCAAATGTCTTTAAATAAATATGAGTCGATCGAGCCGACACCTTCCAATCAATAAACCTAACATCATCGCCATGAGTATAAATTTGGTGATCACGGAATTGCAGACCTGCACCCTTGAAACGCGAGCGCATAGCTCCAGCCGCAATACTATTCGCATTACGAAATACTGCGTGCTGAACTGATGCTACAACTCTTTCAATTTCTTTGATATCCATTCAATTAAAGTGCTGAGAGAGCAATCTCCTTAACCAGTTGTCGTGTATTAACTTTATCCAAGACTGCTTCGTAGCTTGGTATTACACGATGAGCGAGCACAGCTGGAACAACAGCAAGTACATGCTCAGGAGTTACAAAATCCTTTCCATCCATAAACGCTCTGAATTTTGCCAGCTTATATAACCAAATACTTGCTCGTGGCGAAGCGCCCGCAAGTAGAATTCCGTCGCGCTTCTTATCAAACCAACGTGTTCCTGGTCTCGTGGCATGAACCATGCGAACTATCACATCTTTAATTTTATCATCGGCATAAATTTTTTCGACTTCTGCTTTCACATTCGCGAAATCTTGTTGATGTAGCACTGGCTTAAGATCGAGATGTTCGTGCTTCAAACTTAAAATTGATTTTTCTGCTTCATAGTCTGGATACTCGACATGAACTTTCATCATAAATCGATCAAGCTGAGCTTCCGGCAAGTTATAAGTCCCCTCCTGCTCGATGGGGTTTTGAGTCGCTAACACAACGAATGGTGTAGGAAGACGATGAGTCTTATCACCAATAGTTACTTGTTTTTCCGCCATCGCTTCAAGTAACGCTGATTGAACTTTCGCCGGTGAACGATTGATCTCATCCGCCAGTACAATTTGCGAGAAGATTGGACCAAACTTAGTGGAAAATTCCTGCTTAGCCTGATTGTAAATCAGAGTACCAATAAGATCTGAAGGAAGTAGGTCTGGGGTAAATTGCACTCTTTGGAATTGTAGATCACAAAGCCTGCTCATCACTGAAACACTCATGGTTTTACCAAGGCCTGGCATACCTTCAATCAAAATATGGCCTTCACAGACGAGCGCAGCCAGAATGGCCTCAAGCATATCATCTTGTCCGTATACGACAGACTTTGCTTCTTTTAAAATTTTGTGCATTTTTTCAAGATTCGACATTTCTTACTCCACTCGTACAAGAACATATTTAATATAGTTAGCTTTATCATTGAGAGTTCTGACTGGGTGATCCCACCCTTGCATCCCTTGCTCTAAAATTTGGATTGCGCGACCTTCTTGGCGTGCAGCGATTTGAATCGTTTCAACGAACACAGGGTAGTCGACATAATGTGTGCAGGAAGCAAAGGCTACGATAGAATTTTTGTTGGTAATTTTAAGAACTTTTTTATGCAACTTTTTATAGCCCTCAATCGCCGCCGCAGTATCCTTAGGTGACTTTGCAAAAGCTGGTGGATCACTCACAATCACATCAAACAGTTTCTTCGCTTTAATAGAGTCATCGAGCCAATCAAAAACATCTTTGCGCTCAAAGTAGCCGCGATCATTAAATAAATTAAGTGCAAGATGATTAGTCACCATTTCATTTAAGGGGGCTTGATCTATGAACCAAACCTCTTTCACTCCAGCTCTTAGAGCGTGAAGTCCCCAGGCTCCTCCATAGCAAAAAAGATCCAGGCCTTTATCTTTTGCACCTGCCCATCTTTTTACGGCATTTTCGAATTTCGATCTGTTCTCTCTGTGATCATAGTACCAGCCATTTTTTTGTAAATTCTTTGCTGGAATCTTGTACTTAAATTGATTCTCTAATACTGAGAGGTGTTCAAATGGTAGCTCTTCTCGATAGTGAGGTAATACTTCACGACTTCGTTGTTGCGGATGATCAAGAAAGAAGCATTTCTTCTTTGTGATTCTTTCTAATAGCTCGCGAATTGTTGTGCGCCATTTATCTACACCAGCTGTATTCACTTGTATAAGAACTGTATCTTCATATGAATCAACGATTAATCCCGGAAGACCATCAGCCTCTCCGAAGAATAATCTTGATCCACCTTCATAGCCTTGAAACATTGCTCTTTTGTTAACAGCTGCTTCAATTTTTTCACAAACAAATTTTTCGACGGTATTTTCATCCGGCGGGGATGTTAATCGAGTCAGAACTTGGACTGCCGGATACTTATCTTCTACTAATGGATTAGCGAAGCCCAAGTAAATGCGTTTCTTTTCAACATCTTTAAGCAGAATCCACTCGCCTGGCGGCAAGGCTTTTATATGCCCGTCTACATCTGATTTAAAAAGTGAACCCCGATCAGATTGAATCTTTTCGATAGCTGCTTTCTTTAATTCTAGTGATTTAAACATTGCTAACTAGTTTGCTCCCGCATGGCCCAAGAACCATTTCATTGCTTCGCTTTGATTTACTTTGTAGTTTTTGAAATATACCACTTCCTCCACCGTTCTTTCGGCTGGACGTGTTTGGCTTTTTTGGTTGAGTTTTTGTTTTGTTATTGTTTTTACAATTGCAGGCAACCCAATTCCTGACAGAACCTGCCACGAAGTTGTGCTTTCAGTTTCAACAATCTGCGGGCCATGTTGAGCTTTCGTAGAAGTTTTAGTTACATGTGATCGAGGTTCACTCCATGCTGATTTTAGCCACTCAAAATTTGTTTCTTGCTCACCAATTGGTTTTTTAGCCAGAATTTTACTTAATCTATTTTCGCTATCAAACATGAACTCAAATTCTGGAATAGCCTGCTGACCACTTGGATCGGTCGCAATGACTGTTTTTGGTTTTTTAGAGTCTGTTCTAAATTTGTAACCTTGAAATTTTTTTTCAATAGGAATTGGAATTATGCTTTCTAAACGACTAAGTGTTGCTGCCTTTAGTTCTTCTTTGATTTCCCTGAACCCCTCTGGAAGGCCAAGAATTTCAATTGCTACTCTTTCCGGTGAGCTTGTCCAGTAGAGACGGAATGTTACTTCTTTGAGGTGACCAAAAATCATTTGCTCATTAAGTTGATTCGTTACTTGAGGATTAACAATATCTACTACTAGATCAGTTAACCCCTTTTGTTTTGGTGTATAGGCTTTCTCTTCAGATGAGCGCAACAACGTAGTTGCATCTTGAGCCATCACACCCAAACTAAGTATTAAAGAAAACAGCGTTAATACCACTTTCATACGTTTCTCCTCAGAGCAGTTCACAGAGCAGTTTTTTCGACTTTTTGTATGTTACCATTCCTGCAGTTCCCGATACACCTCGAACGTTCTTTACTGCTGTGGAAATAACCTCTAATTCTGATGCACTGATTCCCGATTGCTTCGCTATGAGAATTGCAGCGTCCCTTAAATGGCCTGGTGTTGGAATTCCTGATTTTTCTAGTTTGATAATTGCATGAGCACTTGTTCCACTTGAAGCATGAACCCACCAATCTTCAGCTTTTGCCCAGTTTTTTCGCATTTGATCATTGCCCTGTGCGCTTAACCCAACAGCAATTTTATAATCAATAAACGAATGAACTTGATAATCACCTTGTTCAGATTTTTTTACAATTTTCTTCTCAACCTCATGCTGCTTCCAATTCGGCCCAATAACCGTTAAAAGATTTTCTGTTACTTCACTTTTAGATTCTAGTTTTACGAGTTCGGCTTCAGCTTCGACGAATCTTGATTGCTGGAGCTTTTCTGCTTCCTTAAGTCGCTTTACTTGTTCAAACAACCAGCTTCTTTTCTGCCAGGAGCTAAGTACTTTTGGAAATTTGTATTTGAGATCACCGTGCTTAAAGTGCGACTCATTTTCAAAAACATTCGGGTCTATTTTTTCAATCATCTCTTGCATCGTTTTCCATTGAGCAATCTTATTTAAGTCCCCTGAGATTTTAGATATTTTAGTCTTAAGTGATTTAATCTTTTGTTTTGGTTTCGCAGTACGTTTAGCGAGACTAAGTTCTTCTTCCAACAGAGATTCGATATTACCAGGAGCTTCATCGGTGGTTCTATCTTCAACTTTTCTCCGCCCCACTTCGTTGAATATTTCGAATGAAGAATCGCCTTCCTTAGGTGCTGACCAAGAAGTAAACCAGCTTTTCTCTTCGCCATTATGGAGGGCAAAATAACAATGCCTTCCTATCCAAGAAATATATAAGCTGTGCAAAACTCCCGCTTTCTGAGTTTCTATAACTATTCCCCGATCTATGGGATCCATTTTTATATTCAGCAAGAGCGAGCTTGAAAAATTCTTACGACACCACTCAAGCCACCGATCTCTTTTTCTTAGGAATGAAGAAGGTATTGCGTCGCCTAGCCATACCCCTTCACAGCCTCCGCCACGGCCGATGTAAATCGAGATATTCTTTCCAGGAACCCTTACTTGGAAACACAGATAGCGCGTTGTTGAGAATATTTTTTGAATATGTCCTGGACGATTGATTGCCTGGGCAATCATCTCCACTTGCTGTTGGATTTGTGAATAGCGTGCTATCATTTAATTACCATGACTGCGATCAACCATGCCTCTTTTAAAATTCCGGAATGGCCTCAAGTGGTTGAGAAAATCACAGGCTACCTCTTCTTTGATTGTAACAAAGAACGGTTAGCTGTGGATGACTTAGCTTGGTCAGCAAAATCGATTGAGCTCTCATTTGATCGTCTACAATTTTTCCAAGAATATTTAATTGATGAATATGCTCATACATTCTCTTCTCTCCTTAGCCCGCTTGATCCACAGGTTTCACTGCCTGATTTGGTAGGACATGTTACCAAAGCAGGATTTCTTGGGATTAGAGATCAAAATCGACTAACACTTTCTTGGGAAGCAGCGTTGCATCTCGCCAAAGCTAGCTCAAGACATCATCTCAATCCCACCACTGGAATTCTGGGTCAAACTCAGAAAACAGATGTAACTAAGTTCCTTAAGGATTTTCGACATCTCATTACAAAAGATGGCGAGATTGATTATAGCCGACATCCAGAATTACAAATTTTAACTTCGCAACTTTACGACCAAGAAGAAAGACTCAGGCGAATGGCCCAAGAACTTATTCGCTCAGAAGAGTGGAAATCTATTCTTCAATACGAAGGATTTGATGTTCTCGATGAGAGATATGTACTACCTGTACGAACAGATTCTCACCGAACTGGTTTGGGATTAATTATTTCTCGGTCAGAATCAGGCCACACTCTTTTTGTCGAACCATACGCTTGTCGAGACCTCTCTCAGAAGCGTCTTGAAACTCTTTCCAAGATAAAAGAGATTACTTATCAAATTGAATCATCATTTCATAAAAGATTGGTGGGCCTTGCAACTGAAGCAGCGGAAGCAATTGAAGCTTTGCTTCTTTTTGACGAATATTTGGGAAAATCTAGATTCTGTCTGGCGATGGGATTTTCGAGACCCAAAATTCGTGACCGTGCAGGGTTTGCTTTTCATGATCTTTTTCATCCATTAATCAAAAATCCCGTTAAGAATGACGTGTACATCGACAACACACAAACAGCTCTCGTCATCTCTGGCCCTAATACTGGTGGAAAAACAGCTTTATTGAAAGCAATCGCGCTTTCTTATCAAATGTACTTACGCGGACTTTTTGTACCTGCTCTACATGCTGAACTCTATCCGTATCAAACACTCTTCTTTCTCGCCAATGACCTACAAGACATTGGTATGGGATTGAGTTCATTTTCAGGCGAAGTAACGACCTATCTCGCTTTGTCTGAGAAGCTTCAAGCACACAATCTCTTACTGATTGATGAGATTTTCAATTCAACAGCATCCGACGAAGCATCCGCTCTCGCACTCTCCATGATTGATAATTTCAATCTAAGAAAGCAAACGCATTTTGTTCTTTCGACTCACCACCAATTATTGAAAAATCTCGCCGGAGAGAGGCCTACTGTACTTTCAGGATCAATGGGTTTCGACGTTAGTGAAATGCGACCTAACTATCGCTTCTATCAGGGTGTGCCTGGCCAATCAATGGCGATTGAAATTTTCGAACGCTTAGCTGAAACCAATCCATATGGAAAACTCATCGGCGAAGAAGCACGCAGTCTTTTGGATAAGAAACAAGTTAACTATGAAAAACTAGTTCAGCAAGTTGCTCAAAAGGGACGCGAGATTGATGAGCTTTTACAAGCTAATCGTCTTAAAGAGCGAGACCTCATGAATCGAGAGAAATCACTTGAAGGTCTTATGCGCTTACGAATGAATGATGAACTTACTCGTGCAAAAGAAAGAATCGATCAAATCACCAAAGATGCAATGGAAGTTTACGAACAAGCTAAATCGGGTGAAATTCAACGGCCGCGTAGGGCCGAAGACAAATTAAGCGATCTCAAAAGGCATCTCGACAAAGAGTTTGGGGAGGCACCCGCTTCAACAAACAATGAGGCAGATAATCTTGCAGATTTATTGCCAGTCCATCAGTTGCGACCAGGGAATGTCTATTTCAATACTTTTCTGAAAAAAGAAGTCCAGCTCCAAACCATTGACTGGAGAAAGCGCCAAGCAGTCGTTACAAAGGGTGCCTTAACCGTCAATGTGCCACTTAATACATTTAAGAAGGGCACAACTGTTGTTAATTCCTTTCAGCAAATTCGCATCAGCGTAAGCAGAGAATCAGATCGCTCTTTCATTCTTGATTGTCGCGGGATGAGACTCGAAGAGTTTCAACACGCAGTTGAGAAGGGTCTAGGAGACTTACTCTCAGGCGATACGCCTGTTCTTAATGTTGTGCATGGACATGGAGATGGAGTCCTCAAAGCTTGGCTTCGAGGACATATCGGTAAGAGTAAAGATTTTCGTTGGGACACCCCAGAAACAGGTAATGACGGCGAAACTGAAATCCGTCTCAGAGACTAATCAATCAGCTTACCAATTCTCCAAGGTCTAAAGGCAAAGGCTTCTTGCTCATCTCCGCCCCATGGCCATGGGAATGATAAAGAGAACCAAGTGAGAATGGCTCTTCCTTTGATGTGACCAAACGGTACAAATCCCCACGAGCGTGAATCAGCCGAGAAATCACGATTATCACCCATAACGAAATAATTATCCTGGGGAACAGTTACTTTGTAGTGATTTGAATTAAAAATATTGTCTAGATCAACTTGGGTCACGTGCGTGTGATCACCCGTCTTGGTTTCATAGAATTTGAAGTTATATCGTTTATACTTCTCATCCATGTCTTCTTTCTGAGCTTTGCCGTCGATCTCTTTCATCTCTAGCGGTTTGTCATTGATATAGACGACTTTATCAATCACTTCAACAGTGTCACCAGGAAGACCAACAACACGTTTAATGTAATTTAATGCTGGATCTTGAGGATATTTAAATACCACAACATCTCCTCGAGCAGGCTGAGATGGACCAGTGATATAAGTTGGATCTGAGAACCAATCAGTGAAAGGAACTTTAAATCCATAACTAAACTTATTAACAAGAATAAAATCGCCAATCAACAAAGTGGGAATCATTGAACCTGATGGAATCTTGAATGGTTCAAAAAGAACTGAACGGAAAAGTAGAACTGAAAAAATTATAAAGGTAAAAGACTTCGCTTCTTTTACAAATTTTTCTTTGCGAGAAAGTTTTGTTACTGTCAGCGTTTCTTCAGTTGGTGTCGGATTTACGTTCTGCTCTTCCATATTTTCCTTCTCAGACTTGATGAGCGCTGTGACGGGCCCCAAATCATTTCTAAAATTTCTCGTGTTATTTGAGTTGATTTAACATACCACTTTTTCTTATTCACGATCATGACACAGAGAGATACTCCTCTGTCCTCAGGCTTATTTGGATTTCTGGCATAGGCCACAAACCAATCTCTTTTGCCAAATGGCTCACCGCCAGTAATTGATCCAGTTTTTCCTGCCACTTCAATATCACGCAACGATGAAGGGATCCGACGAAAGGCTCGTCTTGCCGTGCCCTCTGTGACGGTGGCTATCATCATTTTGCGCAGGTCTTCACTGGTCTCTGGAGCAATA
>JBIKNE010000436.1:0-2679 GCA_044358855.1 Bacteriovoracaceae bacterium
ATCAAAATCACCTTCAAACAGATCCATTTTGTTAAAAACAAGCAAAGCAGGAAGTCCCCACTGTACAGCACGCACCAAATAACGATCAACCAAACCTCGTTTATAAGTCGGCTGGCCGGCACTCACCACAATCAAAACGGCATCGACATTAGCAGCGATGATCTTTTTAATATTTTCTCGTGGGATATTTCTAAAGATGATGCTGTTGCGCTCCTCGACCGCGGTGATCGTCCACTGAGATTCACCATCTGGCTCTAAGGTCACGCGATCGCCCACCACGAGGTGTTCTGCTTTCAAAAGTTTCGCGAGCGAAGTTGCAGAAACGATGTCGCCATCCGTCGTGAGACAGTCAAAAATGCGTTTGTTGGAGCTAAAAATGCGTGCTTTTACGGACATAGAAATCTCTTGTAGCACGACTCGTAGGAGTTTGACATTGACGAGAAGAGGGGAGCAACTTATTGTAATTCCAAGGCGATGCACCCTTAGCTCAGCTGGATAGAGCAACCGCTTTCTAAGCGGTCGGTCAGAGGTTCGAATCCTCTAGGGTGCGCCACTTTTCTTTGGGTCTCATAACACCTGATTCTTTAAGTTTTATCCCAACTTTTACCGATAAATTAGAGTGGTTTATTTTCATTCGATTCTGGTTGTGGTGCTCTTTACTGCACAAAATGTGTGGGCGAAACCGTGTTCTCCGATTTCGGCCAATAATGAGATCGATACTCGGGTTCGGCAGCTATGTGAAGTGACTCACGAACTTAATCAATTCACACTCGCACGTCAGCGTGCGATAGCGGAAAAAATGGATTAAATATGGCCGACAGTAGATGCTTCCTTTGTAAATTTCTTGGTAATCACTCCACCGATACTACTAAGAGCTATCTATACATGGAGCATGATAAAAGGGTGTCGATTAATCTATGCCGCAGTCATTCAATTGAGCTGTTTAAAAGTGGACAGCTATTCTTTTTTAATAAGTATAAACATATTTTTGAAGGCATGTATGGAAACGAAGCTGATGAAGAATTGATAGAGATTTTTAAGAAGGGAAAGACTAAGTCTCAGTCTTTCTTCTGAATTGAGTTCCAACCTGGTCTCACTTTTCAGTAAGCGGTGCTTAAGTAAAAGTCATTTGGAATCTAAGTAGGGAGCCTAAGTAGAACTTAAAAGACGGGCCCCGCTAAATGCGGGGCTTCGTTTTTTCTAAATTACTCGCAGATAACAGTATCGTTGATGGGATTACCCAAGGCTTGACCGGCGATCACTTGGCGAAGCTGGTTACCGCTCTTAGTGATGCTGATCGTGAGTTGTGCCATTTCATTATTTTGTACTGAAGTGCTGTTCTTCAAAACAAGTGTGTTGCCCTGGCAAGTTGCTTGCGTAGTTACTACGAAGGTAAGGCCTGACTCAGGATCTGTTTGTCTTTCAGTACGCACTTTGCCGTCAGCGACCACCGACATAGTACTGCGTTCTTGTGTCTCTTCGTCAGTTGATGTGACCGAGAAAGTCGTGATGCGATTGCGCACTGACTGAGCAACAACTACGTCACGTGAACCATCGCTCGTACCAGTGCTTGAGCGGCAGACAGTGTATGAACCAGCGAGGTTTGGACAAGCAAAAGCAGACGTTGAAACAAGAGCGATAAGTGCGAGAGCAAAACGCATAAGATTCTCCTTATTTAAAAAGAGAAATCTTTCCATTCGGTGCAGTCACTCGTCAATCTGCGATTGATGATAAATTTTTGCTACAGGATATTCATCACCTAGCTCTTCGAGAGCAAGATAGAGAGTGACGAGCATAACGCCTAAGAGCAGAAAGTCGGTGGTGAGTTTGACTTTTTTCTCGAGCAAGAAAGCGAAAACGGCTTGGAAAGATTGCTGGAAACTTTTAAGGCGAAAGGCCATGGGTTCATCAAGGGCGCTGCCGAAATGAGCGCGGAAAAGTTGCGCCATTTTTTGTTTATCGGCTTCACTCCAATCACTTGAAGTGAGTCCGCTTCTTAAGAGGCCTTGCTGAAACAACTGATCGTCTTGTCCGTAAAAACCAGCGTAGAGATCTTTCAGTCCCGTCACGAAATCAGTGGAGAATTCTCCCCACAAAGTGCTGGGATTCCAGACGATTTGATTTTCTTCCACTCCAAAACCATTCAGGCGCAGATCCAAAAACATCGGTCCAGGACGGGTGATTTGCTTGAAGTACAATTCGAGAATTTTTTCACCCACCATATGACGGGCGACATCACCTGCAGGCATCTTGGGGTTTGAATTTGTGAATTTAACGCTCTGAGGAAGAGTCGTTGAGACGAATTGTCGCGCTTCGTTAGCGCCTGACCCTGTTAAAAGCCTTCCCGAGAGAGTCGTGGCGTCTTTAGTGAGCGCACCCCAAGACACCACATCAAAAAGCAGTGTTGGAACATGCTGTAACAAATCTTTAAAAGCGGCCGGAAGCCATGACATCAAGGGCATGCTGCTATTATCCTGTGTTCGGTTCAACAAGGGAAGGAAATGTCTCGAGTCCTTTTGGCGGGAGGGTCTGGTTTTATCGGCCAGGCACTTTTGGAAAGATTGAAAGCTGATCCCACTTTTTCAGTGGTGGCCTTGTCACGTCAGGCCCCAGTTGTGGGCCATGAAAGACTGGAATGGAAGCAAGGCGATTTGTTTTCGCTAAAAGATATCACCGAGG
>JBIKNE010000437.1:0-2674 GCA_044358855.1 Bacteriovoracaceae bacterium
GCACATATCTAGCGACTTATGTTTGCCCATGATAGCCTCAAAGCCTCGATTTTAGAGAGGGGTTGAAATGCGCGCTCAAGAGATTCGTAACGCTTTTTCTGATTACTTCCGCCGCCAAGGCCACGATAAGCACAAGTCCTCAAGTCTTGTGCCTCACAACGACAATACGTTGTTATTTGCCAACGCCGGTATGAACCAATTCAAAGATTTCTTCACTGGTAAAGCGACTCCAGGTAACCGTCGTGCCGTGACCATTCAAAAATGTGTCCGCGCCGGTGGTAAACATAACGATCTTGAGAACGTCGGCTTCACCGCTCGTCACCACACCTATTTTGAAATGATGGGTAACTTCAGCTTCGGTGATTACTTCAAAAAAGACGCCATCAAATTTGCTTGGGAACTTCTCACTGTTGATCTCAAACTTCCTAAAGAAAAACTACGCGTTACAGTTCATGAAAGTGACGATGAAGCTTTGATGATTTGGCACAAAGACATGGGTGTTCCTCTAGAGTGGATCTATAAGCTCGGTGATAAATCAAACTTCTGGGAAATGGGTGATGTGGGTCCTTGTGGACCGTGCACCGAAATTTTTTATGATCACGGCGAAAAATTCTCAACCGGCACACCGGCCGGCTGCCAAGAGATTGATGACGAAGGTCGCTTCGTTGAAATTTGGAATCTGGTTTTCATGCAGTATGAAAAATACCGTGAAGGCGAAGAGATCAAACGCAAACCACTGCCAAAACCCTCTGTTGATACAGGTGGTGGTTTAGAACGATTCGCTGCTGCTCTACAAGGTAAGTACTACAACTACGATACCGATATCTTTGAACCGATCATGAAAGCGATCGGTAAACTCTCAGGTAAAGACTACTACTCAACGACCAGTGAAGAAACGAAGTCATCTTTCCGTGTTATCGCTGATCACATTCGCTCATCAACCATGTTGATCACTGACGGTGTCATTCCAGCCAATGACGGCCGCGGCTACGTTCTTCGTCGAATCATTCGTCGTGCGGTTCGCCACCTTGAGCTTTTAGGCATCAAAGAAATTACCTTCTACAAATTAGTGCCTGCTGTTTTTGAATCTTTGGGTTACGAATATCCTGACAACGCTCACAACGCAGCCTTGGCAGAGAAACTGTTAAAGCTTGAAGAAGAGAAATTCCGCAAAACTCTTTCCACAGGTCTTGATCTTATTAAAACAGAGCTGGCGGCGCTCAAGTCTGGCCAAGCATTCTCAGGTGATGTCGCCTTCAAACTATACGATACCTTCGGCTTTCCCTTGGATCTCACCGAAGTCATTTTACGCGAAAAGAGTATCGCTCTAGATAACAAAGCTTTTGATGTGGCGATGGCCAAGCAAAAAGAGCTCTCCAAGAAGAGCGGCAAATTCAAAGTTCAAGAAGACAACTTGAAACTCTTCTATGGCATTAAAGAGAAAAACGGCGAAACTGTTTTCACTGGTTATGCGGATGCTGAAACCAAAGCGAAACTTATCGCAAAGGAAGAGATCAACGGCGTTTACCATTTGATCTTTGATCGCTCACCTTTCTATGGTGAAGGTGGTGGTCAGCTCGGTGATAAAGGTGAAGTATTTGGTAAGGAAGGAAAACTTGCCACAATCAGCGACACACAAAAACCGGTTGATGGTCTTCATGATCACTTGTCGGAAGATGCTGACGCTCTTGAAGTTGGTCAAGAATACGTACTTAAAATCAACAAAGAAGAACGCGAGCTCACCAAGCGCAATCACTCTGCCACGCACTTGTTGCAGTCAGCTTTGATCAAAGTACTAGGTAATCATGTGAAGCAAGCGGGCTCAAGTGTAGGCCCAGATCGTTTGCGTTTTGACTTCACTCATTCAGAAGCTCTAAAACCAAGTGAAATTCAACAGGTTGAAGAACTCGTCAATGCTTCGATTGCACGACGCTTACCGGTAAATGCCGATGTCATGACTAAAGATGAAGCTACCAAGAAAGGCGCGATGGCGCTCTTTGGTGAAAAGTACGGCGACAAAGTGCGCGTGCTCACCATGGGTGATTTCTCCTGTGAATTATGTGGTGGTACCCACGTTAGCAACACCGGTGATATTGGTGCTTTCAAAATCGTAGTAGAAACTTCTCTCGCAAGCGGTGTTCGTCGTATCGAAGCGATCAGCTCTAGCACGGCGATGGACTGGCTATTGAAGCGCTCTTCGCTTTTAGCAGAGCTAGAAAAAGACTTTGGGGCCAAAGAAGAAAAAGTCCTTGAGAAAATTTCGGCACTTCAAGCTGAGAACAAAGCCAAAGCTAAAACCATCGAGCAGTTGCAAGAGCAAGCAATGGCTGCTTCCGTTGCTTCATTGTTTAAGATTTCAGGTAAAACTCACGGTCTTGATTTCTATCTTGCAGATGCCTCATCACAAGACGTTACCGGTATAAAAAAACTTGCCGACCTCTTTAGTGATAAATTCCCGCAAGGTGTTGCGCTTATCACACACAAAGAGGGAGATCGTCTGACAGTCGTACTCAAAGCTCCTCGTGATGCCAAAGAAGTCGACTGTGGGAAAATTCTCAAAGAAACTCTCCCTGCCATGGAAGGTCGTGGCGGCGGTAAGCCGGATATGGCGCAAGGCTCTGGTCTTTCTGCAAAAACGCAAGATTTTATGTCTGCTGTGAAAAAGGTGTTAGGC
>JBIKNE010000438.1:0-2673 GCA_044358855.1 Bacteriovoracaceae bacterium
AAGATGCCTGCCACGATGATGTTCATTTTTGTTGCTTCGGCTTTGCTGAATTGCTTGAGTTTCGCCGCCATCGGGTTAGTAAAAACCGCCATGATAAGTGCACCATACAAAGTCGTTAGTAGTGCAACGGCCATCGCAGGACCGATGGAGCTTGGATCCGACATGTTCTGCAACATTTGCACGAGTCCAATCAGAGTACCAATCATACCGTAAGCAGGTCCGTCACCGGCCATTGCTTCCAACATCTCAGCTCCTTTACCGTGGCGCTCCTCGAGAGCAGATATCTCTAAACCCAAAATACTAGATATAACTTCAGGTGGACGGTTGTCGGCTGCGAGTGTTACCGCCTTTTTTAAAAACTTATCCTCCACGGGAACTTTTTCCAGAGCAAAAACAGATTCACGACGTGCAATTTCAGACAACTTGATCACTTCATCAATCATGTTTTTAGAGTTCGGCATAGTATTGAAAAAGGATTTCATATAGACAGTGAGTAGCGTTTTGAGATCGTCCATTCCCCACTTCATCATGGTAGAGGCGCCAGTGCCTCCAATAACGAGAACGATGGAAGGAATATCGACAAATATGGAGAACGATCCACCAAGATAAATCGCCCAAAGAATAGCAATGTTCGCGATCAACATTCCTGCAACTGAAGCTATATCCATAAATACATCCCAAGAAAAATTAAGTTCTTAGGGTAAATATCGGAATAATAAGGAGTGAAACTTAGATTAAAAAAAAACCCGCATGGGACGCGGGTTTTTTGAATTCGAAGTTTTTTAGTCGGACTATTTCGCCTCAGTATCGTTAAGCATGGTAGCGTCGATAAAGTTCAACATGAGAGAGCGAAGCTCTTCTAGACTCACGCCTTCACCTTCTGCTTTTCCAGCAAACAGCTCTTCTTGAATCAACTCAGGAGAAAAGCCAGTCAACTTTGCGAGTTGATCGAGACTTACTCTCTCTTTGCCTTTTGCCTGAGTACCCTCAGGTACCACCACTTGCTCCATTCTTAACTCCTTGAACGTTGCGGCCACAACCGTTCCTTGGTTGTGATGACAGTGAGCGTATCGAGTGATGGAAAGAAGAGTCAATGACGGGAGGTTGTATGTAAGACGATGTTAGAAGATCAAAATAATAGGGGCATAAAACCTTAATTTCACTCCATTTCTGGCCTAATATTTTGCGGTAAAAAGGGTGACAGAAAACTCTCTGTCTTGCGCAGCATCTCGGCAAACTCACCACTATCTTGGCTTTGCAGTGTAATGCCGCCACCAGCGCCATACTTCATTTCTTTCAAACCCATATCAATTTCCGCTGTGCGGATATTAATTGAGCCCGCCAATGTCTTGCCGTAAGCGAGCCAAGTTGAGCCGCAATAATGTCCACGCGTCTCCGATTCCACCTGATTAATAATTTCTAACACGCGCTTTTTCGGAGCACCCGTTACACTGCCGCCCGGAAAAAGACATTCTAAAACTTGGCCCCAACTGGTGGTGGGCGGAACCGGACAACCAATCAGTGAATATTGATGCAATATTCCTGGCACGATAAGTGGTTTCTCTTTAGCAATCACGCGCGCCTCGGGTCTCGCCACTTTTGAGAGATCATTACGAACCAGATCGGTAATCATATTGAGCTCTCCATTCTCTTTTTTAGATGAGCGCATCTGATCCCACACCTCAGCGAAATCTTTTTTTGATTTCAGCGGCAGCGTTCCTTTAATCGGCATCGAGTAAAGCTCGATCTTGTCCTTCGTTACCTTGCGCTGTACGAGGCACTCGGGAGAATTACTCAAGAGCAAGCGCCCCATGGTAGAAAACCACGTCGCGTGCGCGTAGGCGCCAATACGATCGGGACTTGACCAGAGGTGACGAATGAAATCACTAGGCCTGTGATCATCTAGCCATGAAAGATAAAATGGCGACGTCAGATTCACTTGGTAACAATGGCCACTTAAGAGTTCTTCGCGAATTTTTTGATAGGACTCACGGTACTCATCCCACGTCGGTACTTGTAGGAAACGAAGTTTCGGTGGTGATAAGGGTTTCGTCCATAGATCATCGAGTTTAATGCGTTTAACTTTCAGATACTCAATCTCAACTGCCAGAGGCATATGCCCTGGCACTAAATCGGCTTGACCATGAAACATATGGCCCAACTCATAAGTCAGATGCAGCACTTTAGGTTTAGCAAAAGTGGCATTGAGCGGAATTTCATGAAGGGATTGCAGGAACTGGGTGATCCCACCGGGAATTTTTCTACCCGTCAAAAGATCCAGTGAGTGATGACGATAATGCATACGGGCCAGATAAGGCCTGAAGCAATAAAGAAACTCCCCCTTTCTTCCTTGGGCGAAAAGGGACCACATGCGCTTAGGCCTGTGGTCGCTGGAAGTCGAGTTCCGCGAATTTTGTCTGAGAGGCAATCCACGCCAGATCCACATCGCCCGGTTCACCGGCACGGTTCTTGGCAACAATCAAAGTCGCAATCCCCTTCTTCGGCGAATTCGGATCGCCCATATCTGGACGGTGAATCAAGCACACAATATCCGCATCCTGTTCAATTGCTCCTGATTCACGAAGATCAGAGAGCTGCGGACGTTTATCGGTACGTGCTTCCGATGAACGGTTCAACTGCGAGAGGGCAATGATGGGACACTGTAATTCTTTG
>JBIKNE010000441.1:0-2665 GCA_044358855.1 Bacteriovoracaceae bacterium
TTTAAAGAAATATACGTTTTACAAAGAGGGAATGATCAATTATCAGATCAGCTATGCCTTTCAAAAAACGTACAAATTAAACGAATAACATCATTTAGACTTAAATTTCTTGGAAAAAACCCCCTAGCACATCTATTAAGTACTCTTTCATGGTGCTTGCAAGCATTTCTAGAAGTAAAACGTTTGAATCCAACGTTTATACATTGTCATGACATAGAGCCGCTTCTTGTAGGATTCATGGCCAAGATCTTTTTAAGAAAAAAAGTTATATATGATGCTCATGAGTTCGAAACTGAAACAAAATCAATGAAAGGTTTGAAAAAAAAATTTTGGCAGATATGGGAAACCATTTTTATTAGAAGTATTGATGAGCTTATTACAGTTAGTCCTTCTATTGCACAAAGCTATAAATATAAATACGGTATAAAAAACGTAACATTGATTTTAAATTGCCCAAAAAAGTCTACTCCGAAACCAAGCAATCTTCTTCATGAAAAATTTAACCTACAAAAAGATCAACTCATATTTCTTTATCAGGGTAGTCTTTCTCAAGGTAGAGGTATTGAACTACTCCTGAAAACATTTGAATCTTTACCTATTGAAGTGGGCTCGCTAGTAATTATGGGTAGCGGTCCCTTGCAGGAAACAATCCAAAAGTTTTGCATAGAGCATAGGAATGTTTTTTTTCATGATGCCGTTCCGCCGCACGAGGTCTTTAACTATGCCTGTGCTGCCGATATCGGATTTTGCCTTACTGACCGCTCTTGCTTGAACCATCTCTATTGCCTACCTAACAAGCTATTCGAATACATACAAGCAAGACTCGCTGTAATCACAACACCATTAGTTGAAATTCAACAAATTATGGCTAAATCAGAAATCGGAATTTGTGTTCAAGATGAGACTGTAGATGATTTGAAACAAGCGATATTTGAAGTAGCAGTCCACTTCCAGCGAATGAGAGAGAATACTAAAGTTCTTGCTTGTGAGTATACCTGGGAAAATCAAGCTACCAGGTTGGAAAATATCTATATGCGTTTATTAAGAATTTGATATCCCAAGCTTAAATATCATCACCAGCTTAAAGATTTTTTCGCACCAGTCGTACCAATCTTTAATTAGTTTTTTATTTTTTGAACTAGCAGCATTGAACTTAGGTAATTGACCAGTCCAATGCATCCCTTGCCCTTCTAAAAATAGATCCGGATACATATCGCTGGCCAATGGAGACCAAAAATAAGTCGATACACCATTCATGGCAGCTTCGATTGCAACTGAAGAATAAGCTGTTATATGAATTTCAACTTGTGGCCATAAAAGCATGAGTGGTGCCAATGTGGACAGTTCAATCTCGACATTCTTCTCTGCCTTGAACTTTTCTTTCCAGACAGCAAGAAGATGTTTCTGAGTTGGATGCAAACGGATCATCCAATTGTGGCCTGGGTTTTGACGAATGATATCTGCGACAAGCAAAGGATCATTGCGCTCATCAACGGTAATGAGAACACATTTAACTTGTCCAGCAAATGGAAGTTTTACGTTCCCAAAAGCTTCTGGGTTTGCGGTTAAAAAAAACTCCAGAGGATAGCCAATCGCATGCGTACAAGGCGCTCCAGCCAAATTAGATTTCACGGATAATGCTTGAGCTTCACTCCAACAAAGAAATCCAGTAGGTAAGGAATTGTAACTCTCCGAAGGATAGTGCCTGATGGGACGATAAGCAAAATGAGCAGTTCCCATCGTTCCATGTTGCACATCATAGACAGGCACCCCATGGCGCTTCAGCGCTCTAACGAATATCAAGCCTGCAATATTATAAAAGCAGATAACTAAAGCAAATTTTGGACGTCGAAAAATGAAACATGAGAGTAAGACACTCCCCCAGTGTACAGTGCCGACTGTCCTTACTAGTGACTTACTTTCACTCACACTGGCCCCCAACAGTAGAATGTCATTATGTAGCTTACGCAGCTGGGGGTCTATCCTAGAAATAATCATACCCATTCGTTTTGCAATTAACATAAGCAACGACCAAGCACGATCTGCTGAGCCATTAGCATTTCCAGTTGAATTGGGATTTACAAATGATTTATAAGAAATACCTGCTGGCAAAAGCTCAAGTAGACTATCAATGTGAGGAGCAAAAGGTTTGCCATTTATTTGCAAGAATCGACTTGATGAACCAAACAATGCCCACACATCTCCTGAGGTGAACCATTTTTTAAAATCAAATTTTAATTGGCATGAATTAGAATCACTCGTCCGTATGGTGCTAGGAAGCTTAGATTCTTCTCTCCAAGCTCCTACTACCATCTTAATGATGGGGTAAACATCAGTGTCTCTGTAGCGTCTCTCCATGAGCAAATCTGGAACGTCGTCAGAAAATATTGCCTGATGAAAATCTCTCACTCTTTATCTCCATTACGACAAGAATATTTCTACTCCGCTAAGACAACCCAGCGCTAGCGTACACACCTATTAATCTCTGCCTTATTTTGTCTTCGATCATCAAAGTAAAAATAGCTACACTATGAATAAAATCTAATAATCATTAAATTTATTTTCTTAGTGAAACTATTTTCTCACACAACATCCGAGGTTAAGCAAAATATCTTTTAGTATCTTGGGAGTCATCTCCGTAAAGGAAAACAAGCTAGAGATACCT
>JBIKNE010000440.1:0-2665 GCA_044358855.1 Bacteriovoracaceae bacterium
GGATGTGTGCCATTACTGGAGTGCTGGTAGCCGAAATTATTCCAGCATTCTTAACGGGTGGCCTGGTTACTGTCGCTAAACATGGTGTCAGTGCTGCGAGTAAAGTTTCAAAACTCTTCAAAGTCTCAGCGGCTTCCAGTCGCGCCATTAAGAACTCACGCCTAGGAACCATGGCGGCAAGACCAATCACCGCCATCACTAAAGCCGTGAGTACATCTCGTTTTACTCAAAGAGCTCTACGAGCATTTGAGACGGCAGTTAAATCGATCAATCGCTTTTTGCTTAAACCAAGTGTTAAGGCAGTTAAAAAATCATTCCAAGTCATGCGAATAGTCGCTCGCAAATCAAAAACTTATTTGATGCTCACCCCGGCCGGACCAGTGCTGACTTTTGGCACTAAGGCAGCATCCTTTAGTATCAAAGCCATTCTCTTTCCTTTTGAAAATGCCTTGATGGTAAAGTCGTTTCAAATCGGTGAGAGAACATTTGATAAAATATTCGCCAAAGCAGGTAGTGCGCGCTTCTTTGGAGGAGTGCGACCTGTGCTGGCAGGTGAGGCCGGACGTGCAATGAGTGCGATTGATGATGCTTATATTGAAATGCAGGTCACCAAGTGGACGAAGCGTTATGGTTCACAATTTATAACGAAAGCAGAAGAACGCTACTTGCAGCAATTACGTCTCAATCGCGTACGAGTTGTTGATGAGTATTTAACCAAACGTCCGCAAGTAACTCTTGAAAAGTTGATTGATGATCTTTATCCGGAACTCAACTATGGGAAATATAGTGATCATGTGAAAACACCTGATGTGCTAAAAGCTGAAGCTGAGCTTTATGATTCCATCATTAAAATGACGGACGAGGTCGAACAGGCCAGACTGATTCGAGCCTATGATAATCATCTCTCTTCAAGTGGTAGGGCCGACGGCCTGATTGATACCCTTACTTTTAAGCGTCCTCAAGTATTGCGTAACTCCCAGCTCGATGAGCATCAACGTGTCCAAGAAGCCTTCAATTTAACAAATATAGATCCGTTTAAAATTCCGATTGAAGATGCTGATAAGCTCAAGCTCGGTCTATTGAAGGCGCACAACCATGGTACGGGTGGCGTCTATCACTATTCATATGCCGATGTTAGAGAGAAGTATCGTATTCTGACTGAAGCAGGATTCACTAATCGCCAAGCAGAGGTGCTCATTCGTTCTGGACTGGCAGGTAAGGCCCATCCGCAAGATGTCTTAGAGAATCTATCAAAAGTGGCGATTCCAGATGTTACGAATGGGATCGTTGAGGGAATGCTCAAAAATGCGAACTATAAAGAAATCCTAAGTGGTCTAGAAAAAGGACATCGCCTGTCGCTTTCACGTGCTCTTAAAATATTTGAAGATGGAGGCATGAGTCCTGCTCAAGCGGCTGCGGTTTTCCGTCGTCACGAAGGCCACTTCTTAAAAGTACAGAAATCCTCACCAAATTCTAATGCGGAAGCACTCTTAGCGGAATACATTCGCAAACAGAAGAAAGCTGGCGCTAGTGACGATGTTATTCAGACTAAACTTGATGAAACAATTGGGAAGTGCAAATGAAGACACTTCTATTACTCTTCACACTCCTAATATCGAATTTCGCTTCGGCCACTAAGAGCCAAGAAGAGCTACTTAGTTTACTTGATATAGACCGCTTTCACTCTTATTCGCACAATTGGGCGCATACCATGAAAGGCCGTGGTCAAGTTGAGGCAGCCGAGATCATTTTGAAGCTGACTCCGGAAGATATTGCCATGATGAAGCTTGATCCAAAAAAGATCAGGGATGCTTTTAATTTCGATGAACTCATCATTAGTATCATCAAGAAAAAGAAGCCATCATTGGTAACTAAGCCAGCCGATTTAAAATGGGAATACAATTTTTATAAAAGAAAGTTAAACGAAGCCTATAGCTTACAGGCAGTCCGCGTTCAAAAACTAGCACCAGATGAACTTGAGAGCGTAAAGCTAAAGCCACCGGTTGTGAGTGAGGCGGAGATTTTGCTTGATGTCGACGAATATGTGGCAGATAGAACAACACGTGCTGTATTCTGGGAAGCCTCACGTGAAAAAAGAATGATTGAGTTTCATGTAGGTACGTCCGGTAGTTTCAGAGAGCATATATTGGCCCGAGAAGGTAAGATCATTGCAGAGGTGACAACTAAGGCCAGAAACTACAATCCAATTTATCTTGTACAGTATCCAGGCGAAAAAGATTTTAGCTACGCGATCACAGAAATTGCTGGCAGTGATCGCTTAGAGCATCTATCCACACAGGCGGCTTTAGTCCGCTGGGAAAATGCTAATGGTCGATTGGCACCTCCGCCACCACTTTCAGTGGTGGGTGATGTGGTAGAAAAACTGGAAGCAGAAAAGTTGCATCTGACACAGGTTTTAAGAGTCACTCCACCTGCAGATAAAGTAATTATTGGTCAAAAAGGTGCTTTCGAAAAAACCTTTATTTCCCTAGGTAAAGCTCAGGCTATTTTGGAATTGGCTGAGAAAAAGCCCATGGTTATCAAGTCGGCCTTGAGTGATAAGACTTCAATCAAGGCACTTGCACAAATTCAAGGATCAGATGATCTGATAGAATTGGTAATGAAGGAGTCGAGTGCCATTGATAATCTTTATGATGAACTAGTG
>JBIKNE010000443.1:0-2658 GCA_044358855.1 Bacteriovoracaceae bacterium
TGTTTTATCAAAGATGCCGCCACAACCAAAAAGATCGCGAATTCGTCGGTGAACTCCCTTCTCTCTACAGGCCCATGAGCGTATTTCCTCATGTCCAATCTTTCCGAGTGGAGCAATTTCACTGCCCGTAGCACAGATCTCACTGCGGGCACCAGCTTTGGCACGCTCAAAGCAAGCCACCAGAGTTCTCGCCGCTAAAGAGTGATCTTTCCAGTGACGCCAAAGCAATCGATGTAATAAATCAGGACGATTGGTTAATATGCCATCGACTCCCCACTGCAAAAGTTCGTACAACTTTTTTTCATCATCAATTGTCCAACTGACAATGGGGTAAATTGAATTATGTTTTTCACTGTTATTATCTTTGAGTATCTGACGGACTTCATTACCGTAACTATCCCAACTCCGTAAAAGTCCCGCCCCCATAGAAATACTTGTTACTTTTTCTTGAACCCGTTGTTCGATTCTGCGAAGAACTGGCTTTATGCCGCCTTTCTCAAAGTCCAGAGTAAGCGATATATGCTTTGGGAGTTGCCTCTCCACTGACCATTTAACAAATGCGTTATAAACCTCTTCATAGGGTGTTAAAATAAAAATTCGCATCTGCGAATTCTCAAACTGCTCCAATATCTGATCACCCATTATCCGAATTAGCTCTTCTTGGCCGGGCACTAATTTAATATCTAAAAAAACTGACTTTAATTCCTGTTTGTCATCTGCCCAAGTTTTAAACTCCGCCAATGTTGGAATAATCGCTTCTGGGATTTTTGGATTTGAAGTTAGTGTATCCAACAGGAAACCTTTGCTCAGAGCATAGCCATATGATTGGCGTAACTGTTCCAACGTAAGTAGTTCCGTTGGTAAACGAGTTGCACTACCAAGTCCTGGGTTCGACGGCATGAAAGGAAATCCCTCAAGCCCGGCCTGTCTCACAAGTGAAATAAGTTCATTTGGATCTCGATCATGATAGACAGTCGCGATTTGATCTTTCGTCATGAGAAGATCAATTTCGAGTGAGTTAGCACCAGCTTGGATTGCCGCCTCAAATGACGGCAAGGTATTTTCAGGAGCTTCATAGGGTGCACCACGGTGACCAATTATATAAAATGGACAACCAGTTCCATTTGCTTCACAACTGATTTCTTCTTTATCTGGCACACTTGCAAAGCGACGGTCTGCGTGGCTGCAACCACACAAAATGAAGAACAAAATTAAATAGGTCGGTATAGGCCTTAGCATCAGTTACTTATCGGAAACTTTCAGGATTTCAGACTTAAAAAGTTATTTAGTCAGGAATTATCCACGGGCCGTCACCATCGGCTTTTGAAAGAATCTATCTATGGGAAATGATGAAAAAATTATAACTACCTCCAATAGATTTCGCATGGCCATAATTGGAGATACCCAAAGACCTTTTCTGTCTTTTGAGAAAAACCACCTAATTCGCACAAAGTTAGTAAATCATTTAGCCAGCCTAAACCCTCATTTGCTTTTGCACCTGGGGGACTTTGTGGCGGTAGGAGAATCTAGTAAAGATTGGAGCTATCTTTGGGAAGTTTTTGCACCCGTTAAACTAAAGCAGATTCCAATTTTACCAGTCATCGGTAATCACGATCTCTATTGGTCACAGAATAAAGCTAAGGTGAAGCTGGCAGAAAGCTTTCCCGATCTCGATAACAGCTCATATTTTCATAAAACTTTTGGCGCAATCGCGCTGATTGTTCTCAACTCTAATGACTTTTCATTATCACCAGAAGAATGGACGGCTCAAACTAAATGGTATCAAGAAACAATTAAGCGATTAGAAAATGAAAATAACATTCGATCAATTATCACCTGCAGCCATCATCCGCCCTTCACAAACAGTATGGTCATAGGTCCCCATAAATTAGCACAAAAGGATTTCGTTCCTATTTTTATAAACTCTCCAAAATCCAAACTCTATCTAAGTGGCCATGCCCATACTTATGAGCACTTTATATTGAGCAATAAGCATTTTGTTGTGTCGGGTGGAGGCGGCGGTCAAAGACAGCCCTTATTGCCACCGTTTTTATCTAGAATAAATGACATCAAGCCATGGACTCTATTTAAGCCATTTCACTACATATCACTTGAAGACTCAGACCAAGAGATTTCTCTTAGAGTTCATGGATATAATAAAACTATGAATATTTTTGAAACGATAGATGAGTTTACATTTCTTAAGAGCTAACTTCGTTCACTGGAATTGAAAGAGTGAATTTCACTTCTCCATCAGAATTTTCAAATTTGAGAGAGCCGCCATGCTCGATAGCAATACGACGAGAAATATTGAGCCCTAGACCTGTCCCCTTACCTACATCTTTAGTGGTGAAAAATGGCTGAAAAATCTTTTCCTCGCTGTCCTTACTAATCACACCTTTATTTATCACTTCGATCTTCACCGACTGCTCATCTCGAAAACAGTTTACTCGGATAACAGAAGCATTACTTCTAAGAGATTCATCAAAGTCGTTATTTAATAAATTAACTAATACTTGTGAGATATGAATCTCCCGGCAATAAACTTGTAAATCATCTGCTATCTTAATTTCTATTGAAACACCCTCAACGGCAAAGCGTTGCTCACAAAATTCTAGAGTGGAATCAATAATTTGTTGAATTGGTATCAATTTTTTT
>JBIKNE010000444.1:0-2654 GCA_044358855.1 Bacteriovoracaceae bacterium
ACAGTGGAGCCTAACAGCAACGGCCACTGTTCTTGGACTCAAAGAGCAAATGGCAGATTTAAATCGCTTAATTGGCGAAAACAATAAATTTACCAAACTTCGCTCTCACGAAATCTTGCTTGTCGCTCCTAATGGCAATTTGCTTGCACAGGATGTCGCCTTCTCTTGGTTTTATGGTGAGGCCAATCAAAGTTATTTCAAATTGCATCCTCGTGATGAATTTGAGGAGGGCGAGCGGATACTGCCAATAAGTGCTCGTTTCATGTACCGCGGTTATAGCAACATTCGCACTGATGATGTACCGGTCGATAAATGGATGGCAGTCGATGTCGATGGAAGAGAACTGACTCCTTTAGCAGAGCCTCCGCAATATTTGGAATTGAGTGAGGTGTTTTATAAACGCTTAACGACAGTCTTTTTGGCGCGGGAGCGCGCGATTGATCGCAGGAAAGATTTTTGGAAAAGTAATGAGGCTTCGCTTGCCTCTCAGTGGGGTTATCGTTTGTGGGGAGCGGAGTTAAAAGATCGCTTAAACTTTTTAATTGAATACTCTCGTCGTTTAGAAACAACCAATTTACGGTCTCTGCAAAGGTTAGCAGAATCGATGAAAAATACTGAAACCATGAAAATGAGTGAATTTGATGAACGATATTTTGTAAAAGCACTTAACAGTTATTATAATTCCTTGAAACAAAAACACGCTCTGGCGCGTGAGTCAACTCGAGATATGGCGCCAATTCATTACTACGGCTGGTTACTCAAAAATGCCCGACAGCAATAAAAAATGGACTTTAGTATTGGCCAGTAGCTCTCCTCGTCGTAAGGAACTCCTTTCGCATTTAAAGGTTCCGTTTCGCATTCAGGTTGCTGATATTGTCGAAGTCTCTAACAAAACATGTCCTCAAGATTTTGTCTTAGATATTGCTCAACAAAAAGGTGCCGCGATTTTAGCACAAGTCAGCCAAGAAAACTGCGTGGTGATTAGTGCGGACACTGTGGTTGCCTTAGATGGAAAAATTTATGGCAAGCCAAAGTCTAGTGATGAAGCTCTCGCAACTCTCAAAAAACTTGCAGGCGTAGAACATCAAGTATACACCGCCGTCTGCCTGGCGATTCGTAAGGGAGGGAGTGAGTGGAAACATTGGCAACTAGTGGCCGAAACACAAGTGACGTTTCTTTCGGCTAATGAGAGATTAATGAGAGATTATGTAAATTCAGGTGATCCAATGGACAAAGCGGGTGCATATGGGATTCAAGGCCAAGCGCTCACAATGATCGCAGGAATCAAAGGCTGTTACGCTAATGTGATGGGTTTTCCTCTGTCACAATTTAATCTGTTAATGGAAGAGGCCCTAAAGTCAGAACTTCAAGGAAGCAAAGTATGGCAAGATCTGTTTTAGTTTTCATTTGCTTTATCAATATTGCTTATGCTCAAGTCTTTGGAATTTCCTTAGGCGAGGAAAAGAAATTGAGCGGTGTGGAGGTTTTGCTGCAAGAGATGGAGAAGTTATCTGTCGATAATTCTTTTGATGAGAAGTATCGAAACGTGAGTCTTGAAATCGAACGACAGCTCGACTTGAAGCGCGGAGAATGTGTTGAAGTGTCAGCCAGAGCTGAGAAAGAAAAATGTTTTCGTGAAGTTGTGACTCTGCAAAAAACCTATCTGGAAAAGAGTCACGTTTTGAAAAAGAAGTATCTCTTGCTTATTCATGAAGAACAGCTCAATGGGCTAGATGGAGCCCACGCTAAAGCACTCAAGGATCTTGAGCGCCATTTCTAGTATTTACTGCTTAAGAGTTGTTTCTTTCGCTACTACTGGCACGTTCTTTGGGCGCAAGCTCTTAATGGCGTTCATAGAGCGAAGTGGGCGCAAACTTTTTAGCGGACGAGCTTCGCCTGGAACTTCTGGTCTGAATGCAATTGGATTTTGGGTCACTTTCGTTTTCATAATACACCTACCTTGTTGTCGATTCTTCCGGACTTAACCCGAGAGACGACAACTTAAAGCGGTGTCAGCTCTCTGGATTATCTCTGTAATGACTCAACAAAGACTCCTTTAAAGAGGTTTAATTCAATACGTCATGCTAACACGCGTGGAGCGCTCTTTCGAGGCGGTGGGCAAAATTCGCCCACAGGCCTTTAAGCAGTGTCGAGAGAACTCAATAAAGGTGAGGAATCTCGATAGGTTAGGGTAGGGGCAAGAGGTGTAAGAAGTGCTAGTATGAAGCTTCATCCGCGCACTCAATCATGCTAAATTGAATGTCATGACTCAATTTTCCCTATTACTGGCCCTCGTTTTTACCTGCACTCAAGCATTCGCAGTACCATTGGAGCGCAGTTTTTCTGAAGGTTATTTAGGAGAAAAGACACAACCCATTTATGCCGGCCCATGGCGTCCGGTCTCTCATCACGATCCTTATTTTGGTCGCTATAGTTTAGATGATGAGCAGTTTTTTAACGGCTATTTTTATAATTATATTTGGGAAGGAGCTCCTGATTGGAGTCGATTTTTTAGCGAAGAAATGATGGGGGCTTCGACTTGTCCTCATAACATTCTGTCGCAAAACTTTGATGAAATTCGCTACGGTTTTCGTTTGATTGCTCTTAGTTATTTGCTTGAGATTCTTGATGGTGAACGCCACGAGATGGCACTA
>JBIKNE010000445.1:0-2649 GCA_044358855.1 Bacteriovoracaceae bacterium
GGCGCCAAATGAGGAGAGAATGGTAAAGAAGGCGTAGAGCCAAGCAAACGGATAAAAGTTTTTTGAAAGAGCATTCTTAATCACGAACATCGGTCCGCCGTGAACCGTGCCATTTGGCATGACATCACGATAAGACATCGAGAGAGTCACTTCGGTAAACTTAGTACACATACCGATGAAGCCTGCCACCCATAACCAGAAAACGGCACCAGGACCACCCAATGAAATGGCGACGGCGACACCGGCGATATTACCGAGACCCACAGTGGCGGAAAGAGCAGCACAGAGTGCTTGAAAGTGAGAGATCTCACCTTTGTCTTCTGGCTTATCGTATTTGCCAAAAATAATATCGATGGCGTGCTTGAAGAAGCGCAGCTGAGGAAACCCGAAGTAGATGGTAAAGAAAATTCCGGATCCGACTAACAAAACGACGAGGGGCACACCCCAAACAAGACCCACGAAATCGCCCGTGAGCTTTTCAAGTTGTTGCAACATGCTGTCTCCTTAAAGTTAATAGACTTTAGGAGAACATCCCTGAGCTCATTCGTAAATCAAGATTTCCTTTCTTTTTGCCACATAATCAGCAAAGCCGTCTTTCATAATGGTTTCGTACTCAGAGCGTGAACCATTTTTTTCTACCCACAGACGCAATTTATCTGTGCCATTGATGAGATCAATCGGCATGCGATCGTACTCATATTCGTAGGGCGGTTGCTTCCATTTAAATTCAGCACCGAGTTCGCGATAAAATTCGCGACAAAGAGTTTGGCAGAGGCGCCAAGGTTCAAATTTTTGACGGTCAGTCACGTGAATCTGAAAGCCACCGCAAGGAAGACCTTGATGTTTTTGAAAAGTCGGCAGAAAAACCAAGGGACGAAGCACGAATCCTAAAAGTTCTTCTTCTTTCATAACTTTTTTTAATCTGTCGTGCATCGAGAAGGCTTCAATTTTAGGATGACCGACAATTTCCAGACTGCGGGTAGAACCGCGGCCTTCAGAAATATTAGTGCCTTCAAAAAGCACAGTGCCGACAAAAGTATAGGCGGCTTCGATAGTCGCCAGATTAGGAGAGGGAAGCACCCATGGTAGATTTGTGTCTTCGTAACTCATAGAGCGCTGCCAGCCCTTCATCTCAATGACATGCAAATTACAGTCAGGTGCCGTCCAGAATTTTTTATTCATCAGCGCAACTTCACCCATGGTGAGTCCGTGGCGCACGGGAATGGGGTGGCGACCAACGAATGAATCAAATTTCATATCCAGGACATTACCCTCGAGAGTCACGCCATTAATGGGGTTGGGGCGATCCAAAATGACCACTTGGACACCGGCCTTTTGGCACGCCTCCATCATATAAGTCATGGTGTAGATATAGGTATAGATACGCGTGCCGACGTCTTGAAGATCGACAAAAACGTGATCCAAACCTTCCAGCATTTCTTGGGTGGGGATACGAGTTTCTGAATAGAGCGAGTAAACTTGTAATTTGAAATAAGGATGAATGGTGTGCTTGGATTCCACCATATTGTCTTGCACGTCGGTGACAAAGCCATGCTGGGGGCCAAAAACCTTGATCAGGCGATCACCAAAGACGCGTTTTAAAGCCAAAAGGCCGTGTTCGATCTCGGGAGTTACGGATGCAGCGTGGCAAAGATACCCTATTTTCCCAGGGAATTTCTTTTGAAGTGTAGGGTCAGTCAGTAAACGCTCAAGACCGGTAAGAACTTTGGATTTCATTGCGTGGCCCTTTCAGTAACAGCTGTATATGATTGGCCTTTATTTTAGCCTTTAACTTGGAGTGAAGTCCATGGTCCAAACGCGTGCCCTGGGTCTGTTGTCGTTTTTGTTTTTTGCTTTTGGTTTCATTACTTGCTTGAACGACTTGCTTGTTCCGCACTTAAAAAACTCATTTGATTTGGACTACACCCGCTCTATTTTAGTCCAGTTTTGTTTTTTCACCGCCTATTTCGTGATCTCGCCACCCTCGGGCAAAATCGTTGAAAAAATTGGTTATAAAAAAGGTGTCATCATTGGTTTGGTTATCATGGCGGTGGGTTGTGCCATGTTTGCTCCGGCCGCCAAGATACATTCATTTAATTTATTTTTAACGGCGCTCTTTGTGTTGGCCGGTGGTATCGCGCTTTTACAAGTGGCCGCCAATCCTTATATCGCTCGTCTGGGTTCTCCTGAAACGGCCTCTCGTCGTTTGACTTTGGTACAGGCGTTTAACTCCCTTGGTACCGCGGTCGCTCCTTGGTTAGGTGCTCTTTTGATTTTCCGCGCCGGCTTTAGCGGCGCTGAATCAGTGGTGGGTCCTTATTTGGGTCTCGCTGGCATGCTGATTCTTTTAGCGGTCGGTGTGGTCTTCACGGAACTTCCTGCTATTAAAGAAGAAAATGAAGTGGCTGGCCCAGGTGGCAAACTGACGGATCATCCTCAGTTGATTTTAGGTATTTTAGGTATTTTCTTTTATGTTGGCGCTGAAGTAGCGATCGGAAGCTTCCTTGTCAGTTTGATGGGGTTGGCCGAGATGGGCAGCATGGAAGAAGTAGAAGCTGCTAAGTATGTTTCGCTTTACTGGACAGGTGCCATGATCGGCCGGTTCGCAGGGTCTGCTTATATGCAAAAATGGGGACCAGCACGCACGCT
>JBIKNE010000446.1:0-2646 GCA_044358855.1 Bacteriovoracaceae bacterium
ACGCTGGAGCGTAAAAGTGCAAACGCCCGCACCCTTATGGAACGATCCTTTGCAGTTATCACACTTGGAGCTGCCAAGTGATTCTCCCTCACGTGCATGGCTCAAAATTGAAGAAGCCATCCGTTTATTCAAACTCGATATGAAAAGCGGCGATACCGCTCTTGAAGTTGGTGCCGCTCCGGGCGGTGCTGTGATGGCACTCTTGAACCGTGGTTTGCATGTACGCGCCGTTGATCCAGCGCTGATGGATGAGCGACTCAATCACTTTGCGAGTTATCGTCATATCAAAAAACCGTTTCAAGAATTGAGCGGCGAAGAAATTCAAGGAGTGGATTGGTGGCTCTCGGACTTAAATCTGGCACCCGGTTCAGTGCTTTCACATCTAGGGCGACTCTTGCGTGAAGTGGAAAAGCCTCGTGGATTAGTCATTACACTTAAAATCGGTAAACCCGAAGTCACAAGAGAGATTGCTCAACATGAGCAGCGTGTTCGTGAATGGGGCTATCGTCGCACGGAAGTTCGTTTACTGCCTTCGCATCATCAAGAAGTCGTGCTGGTGGCACGCAGAAACTAGGATAGCTATGAGAAAGTGGTTTTGCTTTTTAGTCATTCTAGTCAGCTGCAAGTTTTCTTATAGCCCCTATACTGCCGACGTCTCTGATATCGAATTGAATGAGCAAAATTTAAAACTTATTCAAGAAAAAGAAGCTGCCACTCCTGCTGATTTTAAAGTAGCAGTTATTTCTGATACTCATAACTACTACAATGATCTGAAAAAAATAGTCAAAGAGATCAACAAGCGTGGCCCGTACGCTTTTGTGATAGTCACTGGTGATCTCACTAACGTTGGTCTGGTAGAAGAATTTAAAAAAACGCAAGACCTCCTGGCCGAACTGAAATATCCCATCATCGTGGCAGCAGGGAATCATGACATGATCTCAAACGGTCAAACCATCTTTGATCGCTTGTATGGGCCTGATAAATTGAGTTTTTCTTTTAAAAACACTCAATTCATTATTTTCAATAACAATAACTGGGAAGTCAGTGGCAACACTCCTGATGTTGACTGGGTAGAACGTGAACTGACCAATAGTGTGCAGGCCAATAAACTGCTCTTTGCTCATGTCCCGGTGGATGATGATGAGCGCTTCTCAAACTCTGAAGTGAATCGTTGGCGTAATATTGTGAATACGAACGGTGTGAATTATTTTATCTGCGGACACGATCATAATCATGCCGTCTCTGACTTTGGTAATGCCAAACAAGTAGTCGTAGGTGCTGCCAGTAAACGAGTTTATGTAGAACTCGTGTTTGCTGGCGGGGGAGTTACTCATCAACTCATTAACCTCTAAGTTCGCTTTTATTGTTTTTTTTCTTTCTCCACTTGCTTGGGGAATTCCATATATTGATCATGCTAATTTGCAAGTGGCCGGTGAAGTAGGTGTACTTTCGGCAGGACTTGGAAAAGATCTTACTCCACGCTACTCACTGGGTGTGATGTATGGAATTGTGCCTAAAGAATTTTCTAAAACTGAGATGATTGAAACAGTCACTCTCAGGCAGACCTATCGATTTTATGATTGGGATCGGATGGAATTTTACGGCGGACTCAATATTTATCATGTGCTCGGATTGCGCTATGAAACGTCGAAGTATCGTGAGGCCCCTAATGGCTATTATTCTGTGAATGCCATTCGAGTGCTACTTAATTTAGGTACATCGATTGCGATAAATCATAAAAGAGATACTCGCTTCTATTTTGAGGGCGGCATCAATGATTTATGGCTAGTAAATCTCGCAAGCAACTCTGAGACAGTAGGCCCTTGGGATCACGTCTCGCTGGCACTGGGTTGGAAAACAAGTTTTTAGATTGCTTTAACCCAAGTGAGAGCGACAGCATAAAAGCGCTCGTAACCATCAAAATTACTTGGATCGCCCTTTACAAAATACTCATTTCGATAATGATGGATATTAAGTGTCAGCGCATCTCTGTTGGTTAGTATTTTTTTGATTCCTAAATCAAACAGACTGCCAGTGCCGGCCTGGATTTTTCTTGTGTCGTCTTGGCCATCATCAAGTCTTTGTGCTCCACGATAGATAATGCCAATACCTGGAATAAGATACCAAGTCGGTTTTAGCTCGTATTGAGCATGAAAGCTAAAACTTAAATCACGATGAGATTTAAGGGTGAATGTTTGTCCACTTTGAAGATTTTTTTCTTCACCTTCGAAGGCCTGATTAAGCGCCAAGGTTGAGCGAAAGTCCCAGCGATCTTCGTGGTAGCCATGTGCGATCGCCACATTCAGATTGGTATAACCCATTTTTCGATTCGACTCCGCGGTTCCCACTTCTGCCGTCTCAAGTCCTGAGCGCAGACTGATAAGCAGATCAAGAGATCCGCGATCTTTCTCTTGAGGGCGCAGGCGTGTGCGAGAGTGAATCTCGGGGTCACCAAAACCCTGGTTCTCGTATTCTCTTAGTCCCGAATCACCATAGCGAGCACCGACTTCTTCACCTTCGCCATAGTCGATAGAGATTCCAATAAAAGTTTTATCGAAGAAGCGATAGTCATAGCTTGCCTTGATAGCGGTACCATATTGACGTTTAGTTTTCTGTTCTTCACGGGGGATTTTAGCGTAGGTGTTG
>JBIKNE010000447.1:0-2639 GCA_044358855.1 Bacteriovoracaceae bacterium
TGGGATTTGTGGGTAGAGACGCTTGCTTGTCGCTTGAAGCTTGATTTCAATTTCACAAACCCTTGTGGCTCGGCCCATTTAAAGTTTCAGAACACCGAATGGCGAGCGACACTTCTTCATGGCTCGATTGGTCCCACAGGAAAATCGAAAGTCTTTTTGCGCCAATTGGCGGTCAACGCTTATCCCCTTAACTCATTCTCACTTGATAGTGGAGGCGAAGACCTCGTAAAAGCACTCATGCTGAATCGTGAGAATATTCTGGTGGCGGGAGCGACCGGCTCAGGCAAGACCTCGCTCTTGAGCTCTCTCTTAGCTGAAATTGATCATGATGATCATGTGGTGCTCTTAGAAGACACTCAAGAGATCTCAGCAGCGCTCCCTCGACTCACGCGTATGCTTTCGAGCAAGCTTCCAGGACGATCCTTAAGTGATTACCTCGCCCATGCTCTTCGCCTCTCTCCTGATCGCATCGTAGTGGGTGAAATGCGCTCTCACGAAGTCATCCCCTATCTGCTTGCCATGAACACCGGCCATAAAGGCCTTGTTTCTACCCTGCATGCCTCGAGTGCCATGGATGCACTCTTACGAGTGGCGCAGCTGTTTGTATTGGCGAGTGGCCAGAAAGATATGAGTTATCAAGAAGTACTGCGACTGGTGAGTCGCAACGTGGGTGTGGTGGTGTTTGTAGAGAAGCGCCAAATCAAACAAATCATCCGCGTCTTCGGCTGTGATGGAGATCAGCCGATGTTTGATGTGATTTGGGGTGTCCAATGAACCCACATGAACTAGTAACGAAATGGCTGAGGGAGCTGAATTTGGCCATGCAAGTCGCTCTAAAAGAAGCTAACTATTATAAAATGCATCATCTTAATAAGCTAAGATTCCTTATGTTTGATCTGAGAGACAAATTATGACTAAAAATATTCTTCCTCTGTGCCGAAAAGTTAAGCATATGCCGGAGGTCGACATGAAAATGGAAGAATCCCTCGTTCAGATATATCGGGCCTGCAAGCTTATTGCACCTGAACTTAATGCCAAAGAGCATGTCAGTAATTTAATATTCAACATCTTTGCAGAACTTGAAATGGATGATGAAAAAGTAACATCTAAAAAAGTCGAACAACGAATTAAAGAGCACGTTTTATTCGCTCAAAAGTGTGTCCGCAAAAAACGTAAAGCCGCTTAACGACAGCGTGGAAACTTCTTAAACGCCTTAGCTTCTTTTTTATTCATATTATAGATCACCGAGCGATCGTTGCAGCTTGAGAAGCTGACGGTCGCAACTGGTGCATCGTAGACGCCTTTACGCTTTAGGGTGACTTCAGCGTACTGAGTGGTACAGAAAAAGCCCGAGATCCAACCGACGCGCTGGTCGCGGTGATAACTTAAAAAATAGTCATCATCTTGCACTGAACTTAGTGGGATTAAACGGTAGCCCTTCATCTGTAGAGATTGCATTGACTCCAAAGGCAGCGTCTCGGGCACACCGAGATTACAGCTCTGTGAGGCAAAAGTCGGAAGGCTTACTAGAAGAGTTAAAATTAAGTATTTCATAACGAAGAGTTTCGCTTGAATTGGGCCTTTTTTTGGGGTCTTGGAAATTTTTACTTATTGATTGAGACGACTCTAAGTCAGCACTTGGCGCATAAGCCGCGCCACTTCCTGGTCTTCATGTCTTGTGGAGTTTGATAAGGCCTCAATAACCCGTTTTTGATTCTCGTCATTCTTGTTCTGAGAGAGTTTAAATTTGACCTGGATATCCTGAATCTCGATTTTAAGTCCAACAATACTCTTCTCTATCACCCCTGGGGCGGCAAGATCAGGAGGTAAATGATCAGCCCAAGAGGGCACCTCATTCATGGCGGTCTGGAGACGATCAAGTGCCTTTAAAAGCTCACTTGGTTCGTGGATTGCCGTGAGCGTACCGGTGACATGGACGACAGCATAATTCCAGGTCGGTACTTCCATCGCAGGATTCTCATACCAGCGATGATCAATGAAAGCATGGGGCCCATGAAAAACGGCCGCGACCTTAGCGCTATCGAGCTCTTTCCATAATGGGTTAGCAAAAGCGACATGGCCCCAAAGTGCATGGTCTTCAATATTGAGCGGAATGTGATTGATAGAGGGAAGATTTTTTACCACTCCCACCAGAGTGGCGAAAGGATAGCGACGGATAAAATCCGCCGCTATCGTCTGGTCCATTTGATATTTTTTAGGAGCGTACATTAGACGCGAGTGAGCTTCTTGTAAGTCACACGGCTTGGGACATCGGCCTTCGCACCTACACGACGACGAAGGTCTTCGTGATAGTCAGAGAAGTTACCGTCAAACCACACCACCTGTGAGTCACCCTCAAAAGCTAAGATGTGTGTACAGATACGATCTAAGAAGTAACGGTCGTGGGAAATCACCACGGCACAACCTGGGAACTCCATCAATGCCCGCTCAAGAGCTTGTAGCGTATTCACGTCGAGATCGTTGGTCGGCTCATCCAGGAGGAGAACGTTGCCTTCTTCTTTCAAAACTTTTGCTAAGTGAACGCGGTTTTTCTCACCACCAGAAAGTTCACGAATGCGCTTTGAGTGATCATCACCAGAGAAGTTAAACTTCCCAAGGTAAGCACGAGAGTTGATTTC
>JBIKNE010000448.1:0-2623 GCA_044358855.1 Bacteriovoracaceae bacterium
ATGAATCTGCTTAACCCAACTGTGTTTTTTGTAGATGTCAGGCAATTGCTTTTGCAAAACTGAGCGCTCTTTTTGCGTTTTGAGTTTGTCGATTTTATTGAAAACTAAGTAGGTTTCAAGATTAAACTGTTGAATATAATCTTGAAACTGAACATCGGCATCTTGGAGCGGATGACGTGCATCTTGCATCGCCATCAATAAAACTTTGCCCGAGATGCGATAGAAAAATGTATCAAGCAGTTGCTGCCAATTTCGTCCCATTTCTTTCGAAACTTCTGCATGGCCATAACCAGGAACATCGAACAAAAAGAAAGCTTTTGGCTCAATGTCTTGTTCCGTTTTCCATAAAAAGCGAAACACGTTCACCTGACGTGTGCGTCCGGGAGTTTTTGAAACACGTGCTACCGATTTACCAAATATGGCATTGATTAAGGATGATTTACCGACGTTTGAACGACCAACAAAGGCGACACCTTGTGCCGCTGGATGCTCACCCAGCCACTTAGAGAGTTGATCAACTTGATCAATACCCATTAAGAATTCTGTTTTTCCTTTTTGAATCGCCATGAGGCCATTGTGCCCTTGAAGACACACACCGTCCAGTGTTGCAGATTTGAGTTTTTTCACTTTTGTGAGCGGAAACTCACGACCAATCCTAGTGAGCTGATGCAATTTCGCCCCAACCTTGGAGGGGAGATGTTACAAATTAAACAAACAGGTCTGCGTTACGGTGATTCATGTTCGATCATTACTCCTATGAAGCCTAAGCGTTCTGTGCCGTTAATTCGCACGAAGTGGGACATTGTCCCCGATGGTGATGAAGAAAAAGGCGGCGTACCTCGTATTCAAGTTCCAGGTGCCAAAGCGAAATCATTTCGTTGGCGTCTTGAGCTTGTACCAGTGGCAGGTGATGCGCGCTTTTTATTGCGCTCACTAGATAATTCAGCCTTCACTCTTAACGGCCAGTGGACACGAGAGGCTTACCTTGAAGGACAAGATACCGTGGGTTTGCAGACGCCCGGTCGCCTCGAATTTAATCGTGAGGCACCAGAAGATGCTCTACTCTCTCCTCAGTGGCCTGGTACCTTAAAAGATCCCCGTGTTTTAAGCTCAACTCTGCCAATCCTCTTACAAGGGGAGACAGGGACTGGAAAAAGTCACATTGCTCGAGAAATTCATCAGCGCTCTGGCCGACTCGGGAGTTTCGTCTCACTGAACGTTTCAGCATTATCGCCTTCACTTGTTGAGTCTGAATTATTTGGTCATCGCAAAGGATCTTTTACGGGTGCCACAATGGATCGCAAAGGTGCTTTGGCAGAAGCCCATAACGGGACACTTTTTTTAGATGAAGTTGATTCATTGTCTCGTGACTTGCAGGTTAAGCTTTTACTCTTCTTAGATCGTGGCTTTTATCGCGCAGTTGGTGCCAGTCGCGAAGAGCGATCCATGACTCGATTGATATTTGCCTCGGGCCGACCACTTGATCAGTTGGTAAAAATAGGTGAGATGCGTGCTGATTTTTATTATCGACTCTGCCAGGGTGTGATGGTTGATCTCTCACCACTGCGTGAATCACCTGAAGATATTATTCGCCACTGCCATATGTTTGCTATTGAAAATAGAGTCGTCATTGGTGAGAAGTTAATGGAGTTTTATCGCTCCCTTCCATGGCCTGGCAATGTTCGTCAGTTACGAGGACATCTGATGGCAAAGAAAGTGCGTTCCAAAACTCGCAAATTCGATTTCGATGAATGGGATGATAAATTGTTGAAAATGACTAGTAACTTGGAGGGTATTGCGATTTCCTATGCACCTATTAAAACCATGGAAGAAGTAAAGCGTGAGTATGCCCGCCAAACATTGAAGCGTTGTCATGGAGAATTAACAATGACGGCCCGAGAGTTGGGTGTGAATCGCAAGACATTACGAGCATGGTTAGAAGATTAGTGACCGAGAATATGAACGAGACGGACTTCTTGAACATCGCCATCGACACTGTGCTGACGTAAGAAAATATTGAGTTCATCTTTGATCTTTTCAGTCAGCATAGTGCGACCTTCGTCAGTCAAAGGAAAAGTAGGGATGACTGGCTCAAGCGTGAGTACTAAATGATCGCGCATAGAAAACTCTTTGCGCTCAATCCAGGCCCGAGTTGAACGGTTGGAAGTAATAATACTGATATCAACCATTAAAGCGCGCAGTTCATTAATCCCTTGGATGTAGACGGGAACTTTGACACTGCTAAAGGACACTTCACGTGTTTCTTTTTTGTAATAATCTGGACGATTGTAGCCCTCGATAGGAGCCGAGGCAGGATGGCGAGCACCAAAAAATTCTTTTTTGAGAATAGTCTTAGTGTTGAGAGCAATTCCAAAAATCGATAAGAGCGAAGCTGTCGTAAAAAAGAACAGCAGCATAAAGTGCTGTGGCTTTAGACTCTGTGCCCATATAAAAAGAAAGACAAAAGGTGCACCAAGAGCACTGAAAATTGCTTTAAAAGGAGTTTGATCTTTCGATTTTTTGAAGGCTTTTTGACCGGCATCGATGGCCTGTGCAAGTACACCTTTGTAATCAATTTTGAGTTTGGGGCGACTCTTGAACTCTGCCAGTTTGGCCTTAAGCC
>JBIKNE010000449.1:0-2619 GCA_044358855.1 Bacteriovoracaceae bacterium
CTTCACTCATTCGCAGTAGGTGCTTCATCGATCGCGCTTTTCGCTCGTATCGGTGGTGGTATTTACACGAAAGCTGCTGACGTAGGTTCGGACATTGCTGGTAAAGTGATCGAAAATATTCCTGAAGACGATCCACGTAACCCAGGTGTTATTGCTGATAACGTAGGTGATAACGTCGGTGACGTTGCCGGTATGGGCGCTGATATTTATGAGTCGATGGTTGCGGCGGTAGTTTCTGCTATGGCGATCGCGATTACTTCAAATGAGCTTCCTACTTTGATGGAAGCCGCTGATGCGACAATGAATAAGACTGTTGCGGTTGCTCTTCCCTTGATTCTGACAGGCGTAGGCTTGATGGTTTCAATTCTTTGTATCTTTATCGCTCGCGCAATGAAGAACTTTCCAGCTGCCACAGTTCTTCGTGGGGCCTTGATTGTTCCGCCAATTCTTTTGGCGATCGTCTCTTATATTATTTTGAACTCACTTGGTATCACTCAATCAGTCACAGCGATTCTCACTTTCGGTGCGGTTGGTGGTGCATTGATCGGCTTGATTACTGACTACTATACCTCTTCAACTCCGGTTGCGAAGATTGCTGAAGCCTCGCGCACAGGTGCTGGTACCAACTTGATTCGCGGTCTAGCGGTCGGTATGGAGTCAACAGCTCTTCCTATTATTATTGTTTGTATCGTTGCTTACCTTGCTAATAAGTACTTGGGCCTTTACGGCATCGCACTTTCAGCAGTCGGTATGCTCGGTGGAACTGCAGTTGTTATGACGGTTGATGCTTACGGGCCAATCTCTGACAACGCCGGCGGTATTTCTGAAATGTCGGGTCTTGGTAAAGAAGTTCGCGACATCACTGACGAACTCGACTCTGTTGGTAACACGACAGCTGCGATCGGTAAGGGCTTTGCCATCGGTTCAGCTATTCTGACCGTGCTCGCGCTCTTCTCTGCGTTCAATATCGAAGTGAACCATGTTCGCGCTTTGAATAACCTTGGTGAAATTTCTCTCGTATTGAATGATCCAAAGATCTTGATCGGTCTTCTCCTTGGTTCAATCCTTCCATTCCTCGTTGGTTCAACTACTATGTTGGCAGTTGGTCGCGCAGCTGGTGCGATCGTGACAGAGATTGGTCGTCAGTTCCGCGAGATTCCAGGCTTGATGGAACTTAAAGCTGAACCAGAGCCGTCAAAGATTGTTGATATCGCTACTAAAGCCGCTCTTCGCGAGATGATGTTGCCTGGTATGATCGCTATCGTTGCTCCAGTTGCTGTTGGTTTCTTGATGGGGCCAGCCTCTCTCGCAGGTCTATTGGCCGGCTCTCTTGCAGTAGGCGCTACCATGTCATTGTTCATGGCAAACGCCGGTGGTGCTTGGGATAATGCCAAGAAATACATCGAGAAAGGAAAGCTCGCTGGTGAGAAGAAAGGTTCAGACACTCATAAAGCGGCCGTTGTCGGCGATATGGTGGGCGACCCGTTCAAAGATACTTCAGGCCCAGGCATCGCTATTTTGATTAAGGTGATGTCAGTTGTATCACTCTTAATCGCTCCGTTAATCGCCCTCTTGTAAAAATCTCAAGGCCCACTTCGGTGGGCCTTTTTTTTTGCTATAATAACTCCATGGATAAACAAACGCTGCGCCTCGTGTTCATTCACGCGTTGGTGCTGTTAGTTTTTTGGACAGGAACAAGTTCAGCTTCACTTTGGTTGGCGGCGTTCTTTTTTTGTTGGCGTGCGCTGGCATTGACGCTCTCATACCATCGTTATTTTTCTCATCGCTCATTCAAAACGACGCGAGCTTTTCAATTTTTGTTAGCTCTCTCCGGTAGTATCTGTATGCAACGAGGAGCGCTGTGGTGGGCTGCCAATCATCGGAAACATCATCAGTATTCTGATTTGCCAGAGGATCCACATTCACCCGTGGCGCATGGTTTTTGGCACGGCCATATGGGCTGGGCGATGGCACTGGATTCATTTAAGACAGATTATTCTCGTGTTCGTGATTTTGATAATTTTCCCGAACTCAAAAAACTCAATGAAAAAAGTGATTTGATTCATGCCCTCTTTGCTCTGTCCCTATTTGTTGCAGGAGAAATATTGCGTTGGTTGAAACCAGAATGGGGTACTAATGGATTTCAATTCTTGGTGTGGGGTTATTTGATTAGTGGTCTCTTACATTTGCACACAATATTTTTAGTGAACTCCTATGCCCACCTTTATGGTTCACGGCCGTATGCATTTCCAACTCGTGAAGGGCGGGACAATAGTCACAATGTCGCTTGGCTTGCAGTCCTCACTTTTGGTGAAGGATGGCACTATAATCATCATTGTTTTCCTTCATCCGCACGAGTGGGCCTTCGCTGGTGGGAGCTTGATATGGGTTGGTGGGTTCTTAAAATTTGGGAGAGACTTGGGCTAATTTGGGATCTCAAGTGCCCCAATCGAGAAACGATTAAAGCACTCAAGGCCTAAAGCACATCATTTTCTAAGAGCGGTCTGCCTTTCTTTATCTGCAACTTAAGCCACAGTGCTGCCCACAGTGAGGTGATAATCGCCGTGATGACGAGTGTGGTGTAAAACGAAGCAGTCACGAGACCTGATTCAAAAGCAA
>JBIKNE010000450.1:0-2618 GCA_044358855.1 Bacteriovoracaceae bacterium
ATTCATAATCTTTAAAATAAGGAGCTTTCGCATAACTATTTTTAATCGTCTTGAAATGATTCATCTGCCAATCAGTTGATTGATCTATTTCGACTTCACTGATAAGCTGCCCTCTATGGGCGTTAACTGGAACTGTTAACCAAAGCTCTCCATCCTTGGTTTTAATCTTGTTCCTATTTCTCCAGTCACGCTTCGTGTATTGAACATCGTCATAAAAAACAAATATATCCACTTTGCTAATTAAATCAAATACACCTTTCCACGGAATATAATTGGGCTGAAGCATTGCTACTTTTTTCATTCTCTCCTCTACGTCTGCTCTAGCACTGATACTTCTCAACTAATTTCTCTATCGCGCCTAGGGTTTCAAAATTAGCCGGAACCATATCGCTCCCTGCTATTGAGACTCCAAACTCCGCTTCTAGTTGAGTAACGAGCTTAATTACATCTAGGCTATCTAGGTAACCATCATTTATGAAGTTTACTTCTTTAGAGAAATCTATCTCAGGCTGAATCTTTAAAATCAGTTTTTTAATTTTTTCCATAATAAGTCTCTTTTATCTTTGTTCGATCAATCTTGCCTCTCGAGTTTAAGGGCAAGTCATTAAATTTAATAAAGTTCGAAGGTATCATATAGTTAGGTAAAAAAACTTTTAAAGACTTTTTGACCATTAATTCTGTTAGCTCCTGCTCTTTCGCTCCAAAGGAACATATAATTTCTTTCTTGGTTAAATCATAAAAAACGTAGCTCGCAGCGATCCCAGGAATTCTCTCTATGGCCCTTTCTATTTCCTCAAGCTCAATTCTGTAGCCCATATGTTTAATTTGATTATCCTTTCGTCCAACATACATCATTTCGCCAATCTCATTTACTTTACCCAAATCACCAGTGAGATAGATTCTTTCTGGGTAATTTGAGTTCGTCGGGTTTTGAATGAATTTTTCCTCTGTCTTCTTAAAATCATTCCAATACCCTAGGGCAAGTGAACTTCCCTTAATGCATATCTCGCCTACACCATTTTCAATATTAAGCAAAAAAACATCTGTATTTCGATCGGCCCTACCGATCGGCAGAGACTCATCTTCAGTAAAATCGCGACAAATGAAGTAATTCATACTTGAGAGAGTTGTTTCAGTAGGTCCGTAGAGGTTAACAAACACCGTATCCGAAAGATTTTTTCTCCAATAGTTTAAGGACTTCGTTGGTAATGCTTCCCCGCAGAAAATGATGTGGTTAAAGTCTGGCTTACCAGCATCTTTCAAGATATCCACCGAAGACAAATAATTTAAAACAGCCGGAGCCCAGCAAAGAAAATTAATTTTAAACTTTTCAATGAAAGGTATCAATTTAGCTGTGAAAGTAAAAAAGTTGTCAGGGATAACCACCGTTGTACATCCTGACTTCAATGGCGCAAACACATCAAGAACAGAAAGATCAAAATGAAATTGAGCCTGGTTTCCAACAATCGTCTCTTTGCCCATCTTGAATGTTGGAACGGCATACTCTAGATAATCGACAACTGCTCGGTGAGGAATGACTACTCCCTTAGGGATGCCTGTTGAACCCGACGTGTAGATACAATATATCGGATCAGTATCGATTTTCTTATTGATGACCTCAGTGTAGTCAAATTCAGATTCGCGCTTTGATTCAAAAATTTTTTCGATATTGATGATCTGTACACCTGGAATGTCTAACTTTTGAAGCAAATCATATGTATGGTTATCAATAATAACAACCTCTGGAGAAAGGTCATTTAAAACAATCTTGAGCCTTTCCTCTGGATACTTCGCATCAATTGGTGAATAGAAATTTCCCGAATAGAGCACACCAAAAAACGACACCAGACTGAGTGTACTCTTAGGCATCACAACAGCAATTGGTCGGTTGGACTTTTTTTCGTTGTAAATATGATCCGCAACAATAAACGCAGCAGACTTCAGCTCTTTAAAGGTAAAAGATCTCAATTCATCAGCAAATGCTGCTTTATCTGGACTCTCATTCTGTCTTTCTTCTAAATATTGAAGGACATTATATTTCATTCATCCTCCAGAATCGCCAGACCGATTCCCGTACGACCAAAGCCGTTACCATTATAGAACATATACTTTTTATTTTTAAAACTTAGGATATAAGGAAATTCGATCATCTCACTATCCCAGCCATCGCTTGATAATTCGATTCCTGCAAGATGATCTAATCTTTTCCAATGGTGTCCATCATCCGATTCTGCATAGCCAATCAAGTAATGATCACCTCTAAAGGCATACCACATTTTGTAGACACCTTTTTCTTTAAGGACGAATGGCCTTCCAAAAGCGTACTCCCTCTCATCCTCATAATTAATAGCTACCATGTTCTTTCGAAGCCAATTTATTCCGTCCTCTGATTCTGCATACTTTAAATTATAGTAATGAAGGGGCTCATTATTCACTTCCTTCCAGTGATCCATGGAGGCATACCACATTTTGTATTTGTCTCCATCTTTCAGGACGAATGGACTAGCACAGCTGTAGGGCTCATGGAGATTTCGCGTCATTACCGGTCCATTTGCTATCCGCTCAAACCTGCCCGAGCTTTTATTAAACAGAGCTAGCCCGATGGAATTATTCATTGG
>JBIKNE010000451.1:0-2611 GCA_044358855.1 Bacteriovoracaceae bacterium
CGCAAAGTATCTGCGCCACATTCTTGCACAATTGAATCGGGATTGATGACGTTACCGCGGCTCTTACTCATCTTCTCGCCGTCTTCACCGAGGATCATTCCTTGGTTCACCAACTTCTGGAAAGGCTCGATAGTTGAAACGAGTTTCAAGTCATAGAGAACTTTGTGCCAAAAGCGCGAGTACAATAAGTGCAGAACGGCGTGCTCAGTTCCACCAACATACAGATCAACTGGCATCCAGAATTTTTCAAGATCTTTATCCCAGGCGCCTTTTTCGTTGGTTGGATCAATAAAACGTAAGTAGTACCAGCATGAGCCGGCCCATTGAGGCATGGTGTTGGTTTCGCGACGAGCTTTCTTGCCTGTCTTGGGACAAACAACATTCACCCATTCTGGAATAGTAGCAAGTGGTGATTCACCTGTGCCCGATGGTTCATAGCGCTCGACCGGTGGAAGAGCGACTGGAAGCTCATCCGCATCCAGGCAGCGTACGGTGCCGTCTTCGTATTTCAAAATTGGGAACGGCTCGCCCCAATAGCGCTGGCGCGAGAAGAGCCAGTCACGAAGTTTGTAATTTACTTTTTTTGTGCCTAAGTTTTTTTCTTCTAACCAGGCGATCATTTTTTTGATGCCATCAACTTTGTTAGTTCCATTCAAGAACTCAGAATTAATATGCTCGCCATCTTCAGTGAAAGCCGCTTCTTCTACATTGCCGCCTTTCAACACCTCTACGATAGGCAGATTAAACTTCTTAGCAAATTCCCAGTCACGCTCGTCATGACCTGGTACTGACATGATCGCGCCCGTACCATAAGTCGTGAGGACGTAGTCCGCAATCCACACCGGAATTTTTTGTCCGTTGGCCGGATTAATAGCGTAGGCGCCCGTGAAGACGCCTGACTTATCTTTGTTAAGTTCGGTACGTTCGAGATCTGATTTAAGCGCACAGACACCACGATACTTTTCAATATCCGCTTTTTTATCTGCAGTAGAAATCACATCAACGAGTTTATGTTCTGGTGCAAGCACCATATAGGTCGCGCCGAAAAGTGTGTCCGGGCGAGTGGTGAAAACCTCAATAGTTTCTTTCGCACCCTCAACGGCAAACTTAATAGTGGCGCCCTCAGATTTACCAATCCACACACGCTGCTGCTCTTTAATCGATTCAGACCAATCAAGTGTTTCAAGGTCTGCCAAGAGGCGTTCAGCGTATTGAGTAATTCTGAGCATCCACTGCTTCATCGGCTTACGAATGACGGGGTGACCGCCGACTTCCGATTTACCGTTGACGACTTCTTCGTTCGCAAGAACTGTTTTAAGTTCCGGACACCAGTTGACCATCATCTCGGATTCGTAAGCGAGGCCCTTGTTGTAGAGCTGAACGAATATCCATTGCGTCCATTTGTAGTAATCAACGTTGGATGTGGCGATCTCACGTTCCCAATCGTAGCTGAAACCCAAAGAGGAAAGCTGACGTTTGAAAGTGGCGATGTTTTGTTGAGTGACGATGTCGGGGTGAATACCAGTTTTGATGGCATAGTTTTCTGCCGGCAAACCAAATGAGTCCCACCCCATCGGATGGAGCACGTTGAAACCCTTCATGCGCTTGAAGCGCGCCATGATATCAGTCGCTGTGTAGCCTTCCGGGTGACCGACGTGAAGGCCTGCGCCAGATGGATAGGGAAACATGTCGAGGACGTAATACTTAGGCTTTGATTTATCCAGTACCGTTTTAAAGGTTTTGTTCTGGGCCCAGTACTTCTGCCACTTGGCTTCAATCTCGAGATGCTTATATTCCATGTCGTCCTCCGAGAGAGAAGTGTACCGGAAGCTCAAAAGAAGGGAAAGATAGGAGAGCTGATGCTCGGGGCGTTATTGCGGAAGTGTAGCGCTAGATTTCTGTCTGCTGCAGGCTTCACTGTTGCCATTTTTGCACAACATCTCGAGTTGTTCAGGAGTAAGAGAAACGTCGTGTTTGATTAAAAGCTCGGTTTTTACATGTTCGCAGGCAATCGGTTGGCCGCCGGTTATACATTTTGTGAGGAGTGCTTGAGAGCTTTGGTATCCGTTAAGCTGTTGGTCAGACAACCACCAAAAACCACCGGCAAAAATTGTCAGAGTTCCGGCCAGAATGAATTGTTTTCGGTTTTCATCAGATTGAATAATCCAACCAAAAACAAAGCCAAAGAATTTGTGACTTAAAATACTTCCAATGCCGAGAGCGGCAACAGCTAAAGCGAAGTTTTTCTTGATGGCATAAGTTTTAGCCACATCATGACCCATGAAAATTACCACAAATGTAATAAGCAAAACTTTGATTACAAGTGTGAGTAGAAAAAAATTGATGTCTGTTTTGCGATGATATTCGCCACGTGTGGCATCATTTTTTTTGAGAAAATTAATAATTTCTTGAGATCCACCAAGACCTGGGATGATAAATTCTTTTATCCCTACGCGGATGATGAGCATATCAAAAATTTTATTCCAATGATCAATTGAACCTAAGGCAAATGTACGATTAGTTCCATCTTCAAAATGAACGGTGAATCCCTCAAGTGAAAAAAGAACTTCCTTAGGTTTTTTAAGATGAGTAAAACGCAAATAAATTATTA
>JBIKNE010000452.1:0-2610 GCA_044358855.1 Bacteriovoracaceae bacterium
TAATTGCTTGATGGGCATTTTCTCTAAGGCGAAGCGCGCAGACTGATAGACAAGAGTGCCGCAAATTCCACGTCGCTGAAAAGCGGGATCGGTGGCAACACTTTGAAAACGCCCAAGGCCATGGTGATGATAAATTCCTAGACCTGCGACAAGTCTATTATCAAGAAATGCGCCAAACCAATGGCCCATGCTGGCCTTCTCCATGGCGATATAGCGCTTCGATTGGGCCTCATAGAATTTACGCCATTCTTCTTTAGGAAGATGGTCATCCGCCGCGCGCACTTGCAGTTCGATCATTTCACTCCACTCTTCAGTCGTTATCGGCCGAACAATAATCTCTGCATTAAATTTGGGAGGAGGATTTACCGAACTTGCCTGCATGACCGCCGTGGATTCTAATTCAAATCCGCGCTCGAGAAATTCGCTCACTTCTCCCACTTGGTCTTCGTTCCATGTGAACGTCATATGATATATGCGCGTATCAGTGAATTCCATTTTAAAGAGTTCAATCCACTTCTCACACTCACCCAAACGAGGTGCTTTGGGCATGAGGAGCAGATTGCCCCAAAAATAATTGGGATTAGAGAGCGTGCGCAAGACGGCGTAGTATGGACGAGTTTCAAACGCGCCATCAAACGAAGTAAAAATAAGTTCGGACTGATGCCCGAGAGATTTAAGCTCCATGGGGCTTTTATGGCAGGATTCACTATGTTTATCAAGCTGTTAACTCATTGCAACACATCAACACGTATGGCCTTTGCAGATGGAAGAAGATTACCTAAAAACACCCTATGAAACTTACTCTGCTCCTCATCACCCTGCTCCTGGCCTTGAGCTGCAGTCAATCAGGTGATTCTGGCAGCAAAAAATTTGGCGAGGGCCTCAAGCTCAAGACGTATCCTGTCGCATTTGTCGCCAGTGTGCCGGTGGTAAGTCTCAAATCTCATCTCAATGCGTTTGGAAATCACGGCACCGAAATCACCGACTCCATTCCAGGTGGTGACCTCTACATTATGTATCCCAGCGGGAAGCTCAAAAATATCACCCGTGAGGCGGGGTTTGGCATTCCTGCTGGTGAAATTCAGCAAGGCGAGCGTGCCATTGCTGTTCGTCAGCCTAATGTCCATTTCAGTGGTGAGAAAATTCTCTTCTCGATGATGGTGGGTGGACCGCGTGAGCGCTTTGATCGCGCCGCTTATCGCCGCTGGCAAATTTATGAGGCGAGCAATATTGGTGAAAATGAAGTGCCGGTCATTACTAAAATCTCTCCTCAGCCAGAAGAGTATAATAATATCTCGCCGATCTATGCCGCTAACGATGATATCTTGTTTGCTTCGGATGCCCCGCTGTTTGGTATGAAGCACACCTACCCGCAGCTTGATGAATATGAATCCATGCCCACCACTACTGGCATTTATAAAATCGACTTTCGTCGCAATCGCGTCGTGATGATTCAACATGCCCCCAGCGGTTTGTTTGATCTCCAGCTTGATTCTTTTGGCCGCATCTTGTTTACCAAATGGGATCACTTAAAGCGCGATCAACAGGCGGATGCTGATCGTTATGAGGGTGGCACTTACCGTGCCTTTGATTTTCCTTCAGAAGCTGAATCCGCTGAGCGCACCGCCTTTCCGCAAACCAACGAGCGTGGCCAGCGTATCGCTGACTCTCGTGGTGTGCTGTATGATGTTTTCCCTGAAGCGCGCTCCAATCGAGATCCCACCAAAGATCCCAATGAATCGATTCAGAACTTTAAGCAGTTCTTTATCTGGATGATCAATCCTGATGGCAGTAATGAAGAAACGATAAATCACGTCGGCCGCCATGAGTTCGGTGGTGTCTATATGCCGCCCATTTTTAAAAATGATCCCAATCTCTCAGAGTTCTTACCTGACAATGGTGTGAACAAAAAAATCCGGGATACTTTCTCGGGCAACGCAGGACTCTTTCAAATTTCTGAAAGTCCCCTTGAGCGCGGTAAGTATCTCGCTACCTTTGCCCAAGAGTTCCAGCGTGAGGCCGCTGGTCGCATCGTCGAGTTCTCCCTTCCACCAGGCGCGAATCCTGATGATGTGGTGATGAAAGAATACACCCAACCCACACTCGATGATTTTGAAACCGTCACACAGCGAAAACTTCCTGGTATGACTGGCCACTATCGCAATCCCACGCGCCTCTCCGATGGCACACTCCTCGTGGCGCACACTCCTGAATATCGTCCTAACTTGGATGAATCAACAGATCCTGGCACCACACGCCCGCGCTTTATTTTTCAGCTCAAAAAAATGGTAGCGCGAAAAAATGGCGAGTATATCGCAGGCGGCACGCTTACCAGTGGAATCGTGAAACACATTCGTTTCTGGACTGATGCTGAGACTCCGAAAGAGTATTTTGGGCCCTTGAATGAAACTGATCCAGTGGAAGTGCGTCCCCGTCCGCGTCCCAAACTTTTAAAATCTGAAATTGATCCGATAGAACTCGCTGTGATTCGCGAAGAAGGAATCAATCCTGATGAACTTGTGAACTATCTCAAACAAAAAAATCTCGCTCTGATCGTTTCACGCAACGTCACACTCCGTGATCAGGCCGACGTCAGTCAGCCATTTAATT
>JBIKNE010000453.1:0-2608 GCA_044358855.1 Bacteriovoracaceae bacterium
ATTGGGCAGGCCAATTAGGTGACGGACGTGCCATTTTATTAGGCGAAAAAAATGGCCAGGAAATTCAACTAAAAGGTGCCGGCATCACACCTTACTCGCGCCGCGGAGATGGTAGAGCGGTACTACGCTCCTCGGTGCGGGAATATCTTTGTAGTGAGGCGATGCATTTTTTAGGGATCCCCACCACACGAGCATTGAGTCTGGTTGGCACGGGCGAAGATGTATTACGAGACATGTTTTACGACGGTAACGCGGCGATGGAGCCGGGAGCCATTGTCACTCGTGTGGCACCTACTTTTATACGCTTTGGTCATTTTCAAATACACACCGCTCATAATGAAATCGATGAACTCAAAAGACTTGTCGACTACACATTGGGTTTCTATCCTGGTCACACACTGGAGAGCTTCTTTCAAGAATTGTGTGAGCGCACTGCCAAGCTCATGGTGGAATGGATGCGAGTGGGATTTGTTCATGGAGTGATGAATACCGACAATATGTCGATCTTGGGTCTCACCATTGATTATGGTCCTTATGGCTGGCTCGATGTTTATGATCCTAACTGGACCCCCAATACGACTGATAACCAACACCGTCGCTACCGCTTCTCTCAGCAACCAGGCATTGCTCTCTGGAATCTTAATCGCCTCGCAGAGGCCTTAAGTCCTCTAAGTACTGACCTCACCAAATCCCTGGAAAGTTTTCGCAATGTCTTCTTAGGTGAATGGGAAAAAATGATGAGCGCCAAACTTGGCCTCAACACATTCCATGCAGAGCTCATCATGCAACTTGATTCTCTTTTACAAATGCAAGAAACCGATATGACCCTTTTCTATCGTGAGCTTGCCGATTGCACTGAGAAAGGAATCCCCGAAAACTGTTTTTATCAAGAGCTTCAAAGCGAAACACGAAGTGTTTTAGAAAGATGGGTCGCTCAGTGGCGTAGTTTTGCTCCTGATGCTGAGCTTATGAATCGCACCAATCCACTTTTCCTGGTGCGCAATTATCTGGCGCAAGAAGCAATCGATGATCTGACTAAGGGCGATGACCGAAAATTGAAAGCGCTTGAACTCGCCCTAAGAACACCCTATGAATTGAACGATCAAACCCAACTTTTCATTGGGAAAAGGCCCGAATGGGCACGCTCAAAAGCTGGCTGTTCAGCACTCTCCTGTAGTTCCTAGTTGCACCGGACACCGCAACAAAGTGTCATTTTGCCTCCAATTCTTAGAGATTATTTGCATGAATTTTGTGGGGGTAAAGTCCCCTTCTGTCACTATGCGGATTTCTTTTCCTCCCTTAGATTGAAGTTAGGGAGGAACTTTTATGAAATCATTCGCTCTTATCGTTGGTCTCTTGGCACTTGCTGTTTCTTGGAATTCTTGGGCCTGCTCCATTCAGCTTAACCATACAATCATGAAAAATGGATTGGTTCACGCAGCCGCCAACGAATTTAATATCCCGCTCGATAAGATAACTAAAATCACTTTGACTGATTATGACACTTTTTTAGAAGGTGTTGTTCCTGGTAGTTCTTGTGAGAAATATCTCGTCGCAGAAGCTCACATCGTTATCAATTATAAGAAAAATCATTTTGAAACTTGTGAACTATCTCTAGATGTTCGCTTACAAGAAGAAATTGAAGCGGAAGTTTACCCTTTCCAGAACTACTCGTATGACAATCTCGCATCAAGCTGCTCTTTCTCTCGTCCTGTCATCATCCGTCCCCCGGGTCGTCGTGTACCGATTCCCCGCCTCTAATCCCTCATCGCTACCACCACGTACTGCAAAGGCAGTGCGTGGTTGTAGATCTCAAAACGACCAAAACCTGCCAAACTTAACTCTTTCAAGACAACATCAACCGGAATACGCATCGATTCTTTAGGACCAATTCTCTTTCCTTCCGGCATCGGCAATTTGAAATCAACAATCACTAGCTTGCCGCCAGTCTTCAAACCTCTCAGTACTTTTTTGAAATAATCAATTCGATTATCAATGTGGTGATAGGTATTAGAATTAAAAGCAAAATCAAATTCAGCTTCATTCATTTTGGGGTCACTGTATTCAATCTTACGAATTTCGGGAGCACCTTTTTGCGATTGGATGTGTGCTAAGAATTTATCATCCACATCTGCTGCTACAACTCGTGCGCCAGCTTTTTGAAATTTAAAAGTGAAATAGCCGCTGCCACTGCCAATATCGATGAGCTTCTTGTTTTTCAACGCTCCCATGAGTTCTATTACCTTACTAGGTTGCTGCCACTCATCGCGAGCCGGATCATCGAAAGATTTAATCAGCTCGGCATGTGACTTCTTATGCATGTGCTCATTGGCCTTGTGCCCATGATCGCTCGAGAGATGATGTTTATGAGAACAGGCAGCCAGACTGAGCAAAACAAGAATTAAACGCATAAAGATCCTCCGGCAAAATCTTAGCTTGGAGAATTTCTTGTGTCTGGCCCGGCTTATCGCTTAATCTCTTGTTAAGGAGATATCTATGAAATGGCGTCCGGCACACTCTGGTGAAGCAATCAATATCATCGCACCCGCATCCGCGGCACCGCTTGAGCGTCTCAATATCGGCCTTGATTGGCTCGAGAAGCAGGAGT
>JBIKNE010000037.1:0-9837 GCA_044358855.1 Bacteriovoracaceae bacterium
ACTGTGCTGTAGTAAGAGTTACTGCCGGTATTTTGATCTTGAGTTTGAGTGGCGTTATCACCCCAGAATCCACCACGTGTATGACCACTCGATAATTCACCCTTAATTGAGACAGCATCATTAACGATAAGGTGGGGATTTAATTTGAATACGTAAGTTTGAAAATGGGCGCCATTGTCGTTGTCGACAATCCCTTGAGTACCATCATTTTTTGCTGTCGGAACGTCGTCTTTAGAGCGACGAATATTGTCGATTAAAGTGGTATCTAGACCCAATGAACCGCCCCAATCAATAGGGAGCGCCATGGCGGAAGTCGTCAACACGAGCAGGGCCACTGCCAGAACAAATTTGGTCGAGCGCACAAAAACTCCTTGAATTACAGAAACACTGAAAAACACGATAGAGCAAAGGCTCTCAGTCTGTCCAAAAAAAGCCCCCAAAGATTGAGAGCAAGTACTAGGCATTTTATGGGTTCTTTCTTGCCATTATCCTTGGCCCTAAGTTACATTCGAATCACAATTTTTTTGACCTCTGTAGGGGTGTCGACAAGTGGTAAGTCAGCAGATTTTGATTCTGCCATACGCAGGTTCGATCCCTGCCACCCCTACCACTTTTCATTGTCCAAGATTCAAGAGGAGTTCAGCGTGAGACGGATTGTACTGGTATCCGGTTCTTCGATCCCTTATCTTTCAAAGAAGATTTCTGAATTTCTTGATGTTCCTCTTGTTAACCCACAAATTCGAAAATTTGCTAACGGTGAAATTTACTGCGAAATCGAAAAGAACGTTCGTGGCGCAGATGTCTTTGTTCTGCAATCGACATGTTCACCGGTCAATGATTCCCTGATGGAGCTTTTGATTATTGTTGATGCGCTGAAGCGAGCTTCGGCTAACTCAATCACAGCTGTTGTTCCGCATTATGGCTACTCGCGCCAAGATCGTAAGAGTGCACCTCGTACACCCATCACGGCCAAGCTCGTGGCGGATTTGTTGACTGTAGCTGGCACATCACGTGTGATCACAATGGATCTTCATGCTGGTCAGATTCAAGGCTTTTTCAATATTCCATTCGATAACATTTTCGCTTCACCAGTTATTTTGGACTATGTTCGTAAAAATATTCCGCCAGATAATTTGGTTTGTGTTTCACCTGATGCGGGTGGGGTTGAGCGTGTTCGTCACTACGCAAAGAAACTGACTACTGAGCTTGCCATGATCGATAAGCGTCGTACGGCGCCAAACGTTGCTGAGGCCATGAACGTAGTCGGTGACGTGAAAGGCAAAGACTGTATCATCATCGACGACATGATCGATACTGCAGGAACTTTGGTTCAAGCAGCACAAGCCTTGAAGAAAAATGGTGCAAACCGTGTTTACGCAGCCTCTACTCATGCAGTGTTTAGTGATCCTGCCATTACCCGAATTGCAGAGTGTAATGAGTTAGAAGAAGTCATCGTGACAGATACGATCCCACTTTCGTCAGAAGGTAAGAAAGTCGCTAAAATTAAAGTTCTTTCGACGGCCGATATTTTGGCCAAAGCCATTCATCGAACGTTTAACCACGATTCGGTGTCATCACTCTTTATCTAATGTTTCGCTTAGTAGTAGGCGTCGGAAACCCCGGCAATGAATATGCTACTACTAAGCATAACGTTGCTTGGCTGTTTTTTGATTCGCTCACATATACTCGCTCTGTAAATTGGAAGTCGAAATTTAAAGGTGAGTTTTGTGATGTTGATATCAAGGGCCATAAAACCACGTTTTTAAAGCCACAAACATACATGAATCTTTCGGGAGAATCCGTTCAGCCTCTTGCTGCCTTCTATAAGATTGCTCCATCAGAAATTTTGGTTGTGCATGATGAACTCGACATTCCCTTCGGCCAAGTCCATTTCAAAATGGGCGGAGGCCTTGCTGGCCACAACGGATTAAAAAGCATCGCTGCCAGTTTAGGCACAGACGCATTCGGCCGTATGAGAATTGGTATCGGTCGACCCGTCCACGGGAGTGTTTCAGACTGGGTTTTATCGGGCTTTCCCAAAGAGCAGCAGGCCTTTCTGCCAAATCTGCTAGAAAAGTTGCAAGTCCCCTTGGAAGATTGTGTGTTAACAGGTATCGCTAAAGCCTCAATCGTGAATAAGAAACCGCTGATTTAAGCGAGGAGCAAGACATGGGTTTAAACGTAGGTATCGTTGGTCTACCGAATGTTGGTAAGTCGACAATTTTTTCGGCCCTTACTTCGGCACCAGCAGAAGCGGCTAACTACCCATTCTGTACTATTGAACCAAACGTGGGTGTAGTTCATGTACCGGATCATCGTTTAGATAAATTGGCGACGTTGGTAAAACCAGAACGCACAGTGCCCGCCATCGTTGAGTTTGTGGATATCGCTGGGCTTGTTAAGGGTGCTTCAAAAGGTGAAGGCCTTGGTAACCAATTCTTAGGTCACATCCGTCAGGTGGGAGCAATTGCACACGTTGTTCGTTGCTTCGAAGATGGAGACATCATTCACGTCTCTGGCAAAGTGGATCCCATCGATGACGTCTCAACTATTAACGTTGAACTCGCCCTGGCCGATCTTGAATCTGTAAACAAGCGTCTTCAAGGGATTGATCGTCTCATTAAGAGCCAAGACAAAATCGTTTCAACCAAAGGCAAAATCGCCAAGCCTATTTTGGAAAAATTAGTTAAGACCTTGGGTGAAGGTCTTCCTGCGAGAAGCCTAGAACTTGATGCTGATGAGAAAGATGCAATTCAGGATCTTCATCTGATTACCATGAAGCCACTCATGTATGTTTGTAACGTCGATGAAGCTAACCTCACTAAAGAAAATGAGCATGTAAAAAAAGTTCGTGAAATTGCCGCTAAAGAAAATGCCGGTGTAATTACCATCTGTGGAAAAGTTGAAAGCGAAATTGCAGCACTTGGCTCAAAAGAAGAGAAAGAAGAATTTCTTAAAGAAATTGGAATTGAAGAGTCAGGTCTCTCAAAGATGATTCGTGCTGGTTACAATCTTCTTGGTATGTATACTTACTTTACTGCAGGCGTAAAAGAAGTCCGCGCCTGGACTTTTCCTAAGGGTTCAAAAGCTCCGCAAGCGGCAGGTGTGATTCACTCTGATTTTGAACGCGGCTTCATTAAGGCTGAAATATACCACTGTGATGATCTCTTTAGCCTTTTAACGGAAGCAAAAGTTAAAGAAGCTGGAAAGTTTAGAATGGAGGGTAAAGAGTATGAGGTGAAAGACGGCGACGTTATTCACTTCCGCTTTAATGTTTGAATTATTTAAAACCCAGATCTAAGTCATAAATCTGGTTCGGGTTCGCAGGGTCTTGAAGATCCTGCGAAGCAACCAGAGTCTTATAAAAGAATAAATTTCTAAAAATTAGTTTTACGTAATTACGAGTTTCAAGAAATGGAATCATCTCGATATTACGGAGTAAGTCATCGCCCGAAAAATATTGTCCCTTCCAGCGCTCAACTCTGGATTCCCCAGCGTTATAAGCAGATAAAACATAAACCAAGTTTCCATTGTAGCGCTTGTGGAGCTGTTGGAAATATTTAGCGCCCAATTCGATGTTTTTATTTGGTTGTGCGAGTTGGTTCTCTCTAACCCCGCGCTGCAATCTCTTGGCGGTCGTCGGCATCAGTTGCATCAGACCTCGCGCCCCAACCCTAGACTTTGCTTCAGGGTTAAAGACAGACTCTTGGCGAATGAGTGAAAGAAGGAGCAAGGGGTCGAGCTTAGCCGTTTTCAGCGCACGCTGTAGTTCACTCATATAAGGTTGCGGATATAAAATTTCGAGCAAGAATCGATTAAAGAAGACTTTTTCTTGGTCGAGTGCTGCATAGATAACGCGAAAACTTTCCAGATAATTTTCTTCCGCTCCTATCAAGGCTGCATTGATAAGATTGATATCACTTTGAACCGCTTTAATTTTAACTTTATCAGTTTTTAATAATAATCCCGGAATAAAATTCTTCTCGAAACTTTTAAGTTCAGCTGCAAGGAAAGCCTTGTTATCGAGTCTTGCCCAAGCGCGAAGTCTTTTCCATGCTTCCCACATAGATGCATCTATTGAGGCTGGATCAAGGGTAGGCTTATTGGTTTCATCTATTGATCTATAGAATTTTAGCGCAGTCGAATCTGCATGATGAGATTGCAGCGCTTTGGTCGCCATAATTCCATAGAAACTAAGAGGATGACGTTTAATCAATTCTTCCCAGCGTTCCTTGGCTTCCTTATGCTTTTCATTCTTTTGCAAAGTGAGAGCAATCCAAAACTTGAGTCTTGAATCAATGAGCTTGCTGTAGTTGGAAATAATGTTTTGGCCGTTTAGCCACTTGTAAGCATCTTTCCATTCATCTTTCGCTCCCCACATCCAGAGTCTAAAAAACCAGGCATCTTCTCTTTGTTCTGCATTACCGTTTTTCGCCACGTAATCAAAAATTCGACTAGCGGAGTCACCGTAACCATTTCTCCAAAAATTTTTTCCTAAATCAGAGAATCTTTCGAGTGAGGTCGTTTGAGGTAATCTTTGTAAGTTAAGAGACATCCAAGTGAGAATTTGATCTGCTCGAGTTGTTGTGACATCTCTTTTTTTCTCATCAATAGACTTGTAGAGATCTTCGATCATGCGAGAAAACTCAGTGTAGAAAACTTGTCTCATCGATTCCGAATCAAGCCCGTATTGTTGGATGTGGCGAGTGAGGTTCGGTGTAATTGTAATTAGCGGCAAAATATCTCTTGGTACTTGGCGATTACGTTTGATGACCTCTTCGATGACCAATGTTGAAAGAACGCTAATTAGGTCGTCTTTTCCCTCAAAACGCTGAAGAAACCAAATGAAGTCTGGACGATTGCGTCCATGAAGGAAGAGATACATGAATTTTTTCAGAAAATTCATATCAGTGATAGTGAAACCACCGTCGGCCAACGCCTTGGGTGCCATTTGTTGAAGTGCAATTTGGCGACAATAATTAATTCGTTGGATCAGCAATTTACGATAAAGGCCAAAGGTAGTTCCAAGACGTTTTCTGAGTTCGAAGCATGTTTGAATAAGCTCCTCATGGGGCAAGGACGAAAAGCGCTTTAGGTCAGTCAGCCACTCGTGAAAAATTGCGAGTCGAGGATTTTTCGAGGAATCTTTGAGTCCCTTATCAAGTAAGTAGGCACTCGCATAACCTTTGTCAGCGACTTTATAAATTTGCAAAAAGTGATCATATACAATTAGATCAGCACGCTTCAGTTCTAATTCTGGTCTGTTCAGAAATACATGCCACGGATTAGTGTTCTTCGCTGATGCATAGGCATCAATACATCCGAAAAGAATGATGAATAAAATAAGCTTTCGCATCACAAGCATTTTAACATGATATGGTGTGGGAGTCGCTACGAGTTATTCGTTCAGGTGAAGTCGTTTTTGAATGTCTTGCAGGCGAGCTGTAATCTCTTGAATTAGAGGCTTTTTGTCTTCAGGAACGACCAAAGAAAGATTGTTCATATAACTGGTTACTTCAGTAAGGTATGCAAAATCTTCTTCGTGCTCATCAGCGATGCGATCTAGTGCGCTATTAACTTCTTCGGCAACTTCAGGGAAATTATCACCATCTCTGAAGGTGATATTGCTTGGTGGCGTGCCTTGAGAAATATTACGCAAATAGTTTGTTAGTTTAAACATTGGGCCAGCGATTTTGTGCGTTAAAAAAATACAAATGATAAATACAAACCCAATAAAGATGAATTGATAGGCAGCTAAAAAAATTAATAATTCATTTTTGGCTACTTTAAGGCCATCGGTTGCCTGAGGATTTGCCTTTGCAAAAGATTCAAAGAGTTGAACGATCGTGAGGGGATAGATCAAACTTGATATAAAAACCAAGGAGCACATCACAAGTGCGAACTTGAGTTGAAACTTTGGATTAATGAGAAAAATAGTTCTCTTATAGGCCGACAATTGTGCACTCCTCAAACTGACAGAATCTCATTACTAATGATAAATCTTGCTCTTAGTTCGCGCCACCTAAAACTCATTGACCAGGAGTAAGGTGGCGGGGAAGATATCTTAGCCCATCAGTCGGGGATACCAGGAGAAAGTATGCGCGAGCAGATTGTAAGTCTTATTTCATCAGTGAAAAACCCTGTAACGGGCAAAACCTTTAGCGAAGAAAATCGCTGGAAGGACATCACAATAGAGAATCAAAAAGTAACAATCACCTATGCCCGTGATGGTATTAGCCCACAAGACAAACGCTTGGTCGAAAAGACGATAGCGGAATTTTTAAGTTCGGTAGTCGCTGAAGACAAGCTCCTGCTTAAAAGTGTTTCAAGTGATTCAGCAGATGTTTTTAAAGCGGTAGGCACACCTACTGTTCCAAAAACTGAGCCTGCTCAAATTAAAATGGGGCACGCTGCCCCTATGACAAAAAAACCTGTTCCTGGTGTCGGTAAAGTGATCGCAATTGGATCTGGTAAGGGCGGTGTCGGTAAATCGACGTTTACGGTTAATTTAGCCAGTACTCTTGCAAGAAGTGGAAGAAAAGTCGGAGTTATTGATGCCGATATTTACGGCCCTTCAATTCCTATGCTGCTGGGAAAACGCTTTGAAAAACCTCTCGCTAATGAACAAAGAAAGATTGTTCCAATTGAGTCACACGGTTTGAAATTTTTGAGTTTTGGTTTATTTATCGAAGAAAAAGATCCAGTGATATGGCGTGGCCCAATGTTAGGTGGTGTCCTTAACCAGTTTCTGTTTGATGCAAATTGGGAAGGTCTCGATTATTTATTCATAGATCTTCCACCTGGCACAGGTGATATTCAGCTCTCAATGGTACAAAACTGCCAAGTTGATGGAGTGATCATTATTTCAACACCACAAGACGTAGCACTACTAGATGCCACCAAGGGTCTCGAAATGTTTCGCAAACTCAATCTTCCTGTAATTGGAATGGTTGAAAATATGAGTTCGTTCATTTGTTCTAATTGCAATCATGAACATCATCTCTTTGGTGAGGGTGGCGTTGAAAAAGCAGTGCAAACTTTGCAGGTTCCCTTCCTGGGCAAGATTCCTCTTGAAGTAGAATTAAGAATGTCAGCCGATTCGGGATATCCCTATATGGCAAATCCTGCTTATGAAGGACGTCCTGTCGCTAGAGCTTTTCAAGCAGTTGCAGAAAAAATTGATAAGCACTTTCATCCAGAAGATAGTGCACGTCCGGGGCTTTTCTCGCGTTTGTTTGGCCGTTAGGATTAATACATGACAAATGAGATTCCACTTTTCCACTCTCTTGATGAACAAACCTTGGTTGGCTTTACCGGCCGTATCAATGTTCTCGATCGCACATCACATCAGATGTTAGGAGTGGTGGTGTTACGCGAGGGCCAAGTTTATCGTTGCCAGTATCGTGGTGCGATTGGACTCAAAGCTTTTTACAATGCAGTTATCGAAGGCGCCCAACTTGTGCCTCAAGAGTTTATTGTTGAACCAGAAATTATTGAAGAGAAGGATCGCCAGATTCATTATCCTTACTCGGTTTTAAAAAACAAAATAGAAGATGTCCTAAAACGATTTCAGGCCGTGTCGGGTAAGCGACCGCCGGATCATGTGAAACTAATTGCTAAACCTGCATTTCTCGAAGCACAAAGTGAAGTGTCTGAAGCAGAGTTTCAGGTTTTATGCGCGCTCTCTGAATGGAGCACTGTGAAGGATCTCTATCAGCACTGCAGTTTGCTTGATTATGAAATCACAGAAGCTCTAGTAAGCCTCCGACAACAAGAAGCGTTAAGTGTGGTGGCCCCGCGAACTGGACGATGACTTTTGTAGAAAAACAGGCCATGATTCCCCTCCAACAAGGGGCTTTACTATGAAATCTCAGAAGCATAACCAGGGTGAATTGAAGGAACTTAAGGTTCAAATCGAAAAAGACGTGGTGGAAGCAGTTGAAATTATGTCAACAAACTCAGGTCTTACACCGGCCGAACTGGTGGTCATCGCCCTGAAACGCTTTCGTTCTAGCCATCTCGACTACCTACGTGCCACTCCCCCAACTGAATAGTTTTTGTTTAATAGACGAAGTGTCTTTTGTTTAGTCACTTCGTCTATTTTGTTGTCTATCCTCTCGTCACTCCCTAAAAAATACTCAATAAATACAATGCGTTAGCCTGTCCCCCCGAGGGTCTTCTTTGGCATATCCCTTGCTTTAAGAAGGTATATCAATCGGGGAGAACTGTATGAAGACCTTTAAGTTAAAGCGTACGACATTGGCCCTTATGGGGTTTGCCTTTGTTGCTATCGGCACCTACAACTCTGTTGTAGTGAATTCGGATGCTTTTATGGATTCGCAGAATGTTCGCTTTGTTAAGCGCCTCGATGAAATCAACGGCGTCACCACTTCCGGTCGACAACTTGCCCATGCTGGTGAGTGGGTCAAGCTTCGCTCACCCCACGTTAAAAAATTAGCGAAATCCGAGCTTAGAAGAGATGAAGTGACGTTGATTGAGTCAGGATCTGCCAAAGAAGATGTTCCTCTTGTTCATGCAGCAATTAAGGAAGAGCTCAATCTCGAATTAACTGAAGTATTTAATGCTAAGAAATATGCTCAGAATCCTAAGGCCGGCGAGTTCAGTGGTAGCTTGAACGCGAACAATGGGATTATTGAGTCAATCAGCGTAAATCTGCCTAATAATGAATCAGTCTCGGTAACGTTCACTGAAATGATTGGAAACGTATTTGAATATGAAATAGATGGTCAGATATTAAGTGGAATGATGTATCAGATGGATAAAACCTCATACATGGTTACATTAACGAACGGCCCATTTGAAGGAACTCGTTTGAAGTTTGCATCTCCTGCAATAGCCGAGGAAAGTTTTGGAAATAACTCTGAAGAAGTAGCTGAGAATAACGAAACTATTCAAGCTGAAGTAGCAGCTGAGCCAGAATATGCAGCGGTTCAAAATGACGATGGATCACAGCTTGAGGTGGGAACATTTGGAAATGAGCCACAAGCCGAGCAGGGAGATATTGCGCAAACCACTCAACCGATACCTGAGGGTGGTTATGGCTTTACATTTGAACAATCGGCAGCAAGTTTTTAACGTTCAGATGCAATCACTTGAGTGGTGGAGTTTTGGTTTAAAGCTCTGTTATTAACTCTGGAAAGGTCTCTTTTAGATCAAATTGAGCATGCAAAGAAAATTCCTTCAAAAAAATCTTTCTTTTAAATAGCACATCGTTCCTCTGTTCCTTGAATTTCAATTCAAGTGCGGCGAACAGCGATTGTCTATCGGATGAAGGAATATCATCACAATTAGCATTCAAGAACTTGAGAGCGTCAATCTTGTTTTGATCAGAAAATGATGAGATTGAAAAATAGCTTGGGGTCTCAATGGGATTCATGCGTATTTCTATTTTTTTTTGAGGAAAATTCTTTTGAGTGGCATTTACCCATGCAACGAAATCCACCATGTGGAAAAAATTAAAGATACTAACACTTTGAAGGATTTTGATTGAAACAAAATTAGGCAAACTTAAATATGATAGAACTTTATTGTGTATAGAGTCCCAAGTTGAAGGATTTCTCAGGAAGTTGTAGCGGTCACCTGTGGCATCAAGGCTGAGCCAGATATTAACGTGTTTAAATTGTGACCAGTATTTTAGATAATCAATGGGATCGACGGTAGCATTTGAAACAAAATTCAAGGTAATTTCTGAAGATCTTCCGATGGATATAGCTTTCTCAAGCATCTGCTGGCATTCCTTCATAATCAAAGGTTCACCGCCGGAGAATGTAATATCGATAACATCATTCAATACATCGAATGGATTTTCAGTCCAGT
>JBIKNE010000454.1:0-2594 GCA_044358855.1 Bacteriovoracaceae bacterium
TGAGGGAGATATCGCTGCCTTCTTTGAATTTTTGCGCTCTGGTGGAGAGAATCTACGCCACCCCAGTGAACTCAAGGCTTACCATTTTCAGCTTTATCGAGATCAATTAGTAAGTGCTGGTTTTGCCAGTGCTACCATAAATCGCAAGTTAGTTGCCGTGCGATCTTTTATGAAATGGGCTTTATCTGCGAAATTAATTGATCACAATCCTCTAGAGGCGGTAAAGCTTCCTAAAGTTCAAACGGAATCTCCTACTCAAGCTTTTGATGATGCTGAAGTGGTACAGATGATCAATGCTCCAGAGGCCGGAACTCCCAAAGGAGAATTACATAGAATCGTGATGGTTTTACTATTTCACATTGGTCTCAGACGTGCCGAACTTGTGAATTTGAAATGTCGAGATTTCTATCAAGAGCGTGGCCATATCGTACTACGAATTCATGGAAAGGGCGATAAAGTGAGACTGGTTCCTGTTGCCTCACAAGTGACAGAAGCTCTCAGGCGCTATCATGCATTTTTGCGTGAGCTTGAAGTGGTTCTCAGTGGAGATGATTATTTACTCCAGACTGATCCCGTAAAACGGCCTGGAGAGCAGGTGGATGGCTCAACCATTTATCGTTGGGTCGAGCGCTATGCACGTGCTCTAGGTATTAATAAGAAGGTCTCACCTCACTCATGCAGAGCGACTGTTATCTCTCATTTACTTGATACTCAATCTACGCCAATTCGTGACGTAGCAATTTTTGCAGGACATGCGAATGTGACAACGACAGAGCGCTACGATAAAAGACGCAAGAATTTGGATAATAGCGCAGCCTACGAAGTTGATTTTGCTGCGAGGAAAAAAGCTTAAGCTGCTTTTTTGGCCAACAACTGCTTCATGGCTTCTCGCCCCTTCACAATAAACTTCTCAAGTCGTTGGGCCATGATTTCGTTTGAAGCCTTGAGGGCATCAAATTTGAGATAGAGATATATGTCATTGGTTTGAGAAAAATCAAAACGTGAAGCGATTTGAAAATCATTACAATCTAGATTAAAAGCTTCTTGCTTATTCTGAGTGTAAAATGGGTTTGTCCCCCACTTGGCGATGCTATCCTTAAAATTTTGCCAGTCATGGGCCCTAGATACCTCATCGAGTCCAGAGGTTTTGACTAATAAACGTAATTTACGATGAGGACGAATGCCTTTGAAGAATTGTTTCGATTGGCATTTTAGTAATAATCCACCCGAGGTGATTTGTTCAAGATCTAGCATGCCTGCTTCACCGTAATGATTACCAAACTCTACGAGGAGGCGACTTTTGGTGCGAAGACGGAATTCTCGTTGAGGTAATTTGCCTTGTAACAAAAATACTAAAATGAAGTCTTGGTAAGTATGAACATTAAAACAATCTGTAATCGATAACTTCTTATAGGGACCTGATGGAGAAATAAACGAAATATCATATGGAGCATGAGGATGAGAATCTGCCTTCCACAAACGCTCCAAAATGAAATCTTGATAGAGTTCAAATAAACTTGTGTGCAGGGTTTCTCCATGGCCACGGATCCAAACAGGCATCAGGCGTAATTTACTCAAATCAGAAAGCTTGGTTTCGTATTCTTTTCGTAAAGCGGGATCACGGGCAATACGATCTTGATAAAAGCGACATGATTCTTGAAAGTCGGTCCAATGAAAACTGATCGGACCTTGATCGTTCAAAACCATAATCTCGTTAAGGCTTTTCTCACTTAAAGAACTAGGAATCTCGTTCCAAGTTTCAGAGTTATTGAGTGAGAGCACAGACATGCAAATACCTTTTATTTAAAACGAGAAAAGCAGCAAAAGCCGCTCTCATAGTTTAAAACCCAGCAGCACTTTTTCAAAGCAACAAAGTGCTGTGTCTCATTTTGCCTAAGCACTTTCCCCTGAGCCACGTACCAACTGGATAAAACTAGGGTTGTCCCGACGGAACTGAATAAATGAAAAGAGAGTAAATATCAGAGATATCAAAAAGGGAACGCAAAATGCGATGGTTACAAGTTGGGCATTGATTTCAATAGGAAAATGTCTTTCGACAAAAATATCAGGCATTAGATCGTGACCATAACGCTCAAGAACTACCAAGAAAACTCCGCCCACTGCTACCCCCAAAAGACAGACAATAAAGGAGAGCTGCAGGACAAAGCCCAAAACTAGTCGCTCGATTTTTCTGACCGAGAGACCTAGCAGCCAAAAGCTCGCAAGATCTGGACGTATTTTAGCGAAAAATAAGAACAATCCGGTGGTAATGGCCAAGGCAACCAAGAGGGCCATGGCCCCAAACAAAGACAACATGACTCTAGTTTCAAGATTAAGGGCCCACACTAAAGTCTGATTCTGCTCTTCCCAGCTAACAAACTGAACATTATCAGATGCCGGTAGAGACTTTTTAACTTCAAGCCAAGCTTCGTCAGAATAGAATCGCCAACGATCGGCCCCACGACGGCGCAATAGATTTTGCACTATCGGAAGTCTAGCCCACCCGTGCATAGCATCGAGTTCCATCACATCACTTAAGACGTAATCACTTACTCCGACGGCCAACTGACGAGGGATCTCCCCCATCAAAGCTT
>JBIKNE010000455.1:0-2591 GCA_044358855.1 Bacteriovoracaceae bacterium
ACCAGAACACACCAAGTCCCAGCATCAAACTCCAATTCAGAGCACTTAAATCTTCGCTAACGGCCTTACTCACTAGCCAACCTAATAGCGGTAAAATCATCAATAAAAGATGAACTGGATTGCGTGAAGCAAAGTACTTTATAAGCCAGGGATGCTTTTCTACTGTGAAAGTAGGCTTCGCCATAAGTGTTCCTTTTTTTAGTATTTTAGCTCCTCACCCCCTCCCGGCGGGTCGATCGTGTAATAACTTCATACCACCCCCTGAGCGATCAGGTTGGAGCTTAAAATGGCTTTATGGATACATGGCTTTTTGGCGCGCTTTTAGCGCTCTTTCTATTGGGGAATTTCCTCTTTTTCGCTGTGGGCGGATGGTGGTTTTTCTATAAATTCTTGGGACCAAAAATCCCTCATCGCGCCATTCACAATGTTGAGCCCACCACTGCCCAAATTATGAGCGAGTTTAAACACTCCCTTTCTACCCAGGCCATTTTTTGGGGCATGGGAATGATCCTGTGGTTCATGTTTAAGGCCGGCTGGACGCAAATCTATACACAATGGGATCAGCGAGGTGTCTTTTATTTTCTGATTAATTTTATGCTGATTCAATTGGCCCACGACACATACTTCTATTGGACTCACCGCTGGATGCATGAAGTGAAGTGGCTCAAAAAATACCACATGGTTCATCATCGCTCGCAACCACCTACTCCTTTTGCCTCCCTGTCTTTTCATCCAGTAGAGGCCGTGAGTCAGGGATTCTTCTGGTTTATTATCGCCTTTCTCATCCCCTCCCATGTTCTGTGGGTCTGGGGGTTCTATAGCTTTATGTTCTATATCAATATGTGGGGTCATACCGGTTATGAATTCTGGCACAAAGACCTGCTAGATAAACCCTTTCAAAAGATTCTCAATACGCCGACGCATCATAATTTGCATCACAAGTATCATCACAAAAACTTCGGCATTTACTATAACTTCTGGGACAATCTCTGTGGAACAAATCATGCCAAATACGCTGATGAATACCGCGCGATTAAGGCCAAAACAGAGGCCCATAAAACCTCACGTGTGATGAAGACCTTAGGTTTATAGTATGAAAAAAAATGTTAATCTATTGCCCGCTGTACGCATGACTCCGTGGAGAAAAATCTCAGTGGGATCATGGAAGCCCGTCGGTGACTCACAAGTTTATTGCGAACTTGATCTGGATGCTGAGCCTGCTCTTGCGTGGCTTGAAAACGAAAATAAAAATCATTCTGAAAAGATCACCATCACTCATTTAGCTGGCAAAGTGCTCGGTCAAGTCTTGCGCGAAGTGCCTGACCTGAACAGCATCGTGCGCTTTGGAAAAATCTACCCTCGTCGTGACGTGGATATTTTCTTTCACGTGGTGCAACCCGATAAAGATCTTTCTGGTCACGTCGTGCGCTCAATCGATAATAAATCTCTTGGCGAGATCGCCACTGAACTTAACTCGGGTGCTAAGTCGATTAAGTCGGGCAAAGATGAGAGTTTCAAAAAAATTAAAAACAGTTGGAAATACATCCCATCTTTCTTAGCTATGACGGTTCTCAACACGATTGGCTTTATTTTCTATTCTTGTAACTGCTACATCAAAGGGATGGGTGTCCCGCGTGACGCTTTTGGTAGCATGATGCTGACAAATATTGGCTCACTAGGATTTGAATCAGCTTTTGTACCTCTGCCACCTTATTCCAAAGTTCCTTTTGTGGTGGCACTTGGCAAAGTGGTGGATCGTGTCTGTGTGGTGGATGGAAAGCCAGCCGTCAAAAAACGCGTCAGCTTCTGCTGCACTTTTGATCATCGAATTATTGATGGTGTTCATGGCGCGCAAATGGCCCAAAGAATTGAGAAGTATTTCACCAATCCGACTGAACTGAAATAAATCTACTTACCTTGACTCACTTTCGTCTTTGGCGGAATTTTAAACTCAAAGTGATCCGCGGCAAAACTCGCACCTGCTTTAAAATCCAAGAATACCATCTTCACCTGACGGCCATTACTGTAAAAGAGCTCGAGTTCTTTAAACAGACCAAGTGATTGAGCATCAACAGCGTTACCACCTTTAGTAGTAAGTATGACCTTGTTCATTTGCAGATCTTTCTTCAAAGCTGGTGAGAAGGTCATAGTCAGCTTATTTTTATCAAAGGCTACAGAGTAAGCCTTATTGGTTTTAGCTCCATTCTTGAGAGAATCAAGAAACTTAGTAATGACCAAGTCTTCTGAACGCTGAACAACAACCTGGCCCTCCTCTCCTTCGACAAAAGGGGGAGTGTAGAGCCAACTGGTACGAGGGTTCGCAACGAAAGTCGACGGATTATCTTTAGAAACTACTTCAAAGCGAATATGGCGCGGGTACTTGTAGTCGATTTTACCAAAAGATTTTTTAATCTTTCCATTAGTGGCGCTTTTAAAACTCTCCTCATATCCCGTCGAGAATGTGCCAGGCAGAAAATCATCGGCTAGGGAGCCGACTGCAAACGCACTGATCAGCAGACAAAATAACATTTTCAATTGAGAGCTCCTGAAAAAGGGAGAGGGATGGCGTCTCATCCTGGACCCATCCCCCC
>JBIKNE010000456.1:0-2584 GCA_044358855.1 Bacteriovoracaceae bacterium
TATCTCACCATGCTCTGGGACATGAAGACTAAACCATTGGTGCACATACTTTTCAAGCCAGTCAAGACTTGTTTGGCAGATATCCATTGGGAGAATTTTTGGATTAATTTTCTGTATCATTTCAAACACACTTGAGTCCGGTTGCATTTGAGGCAAGGGTTCTGTTTGTGTCGAAGTCCTAAACGTAAATCGTTACGAAATGTATTAAAAAGAGAATTATTTAAAATTTCGTTTAACGGCATTTCACCAACATTACCCATGTTGTTAATTTGGTGATAATCCTCAAAGCATGGCAGGACATGGCCTTTAACTGTAATTGCAATGAGAAATTCAGGTATAAAGCACGGCACTAGGTTTGCGGGCCCTACTGGGCCAGCCTCTACGAGACCACCTCGATTAGTCATTTTTAAATCTTGATAGGTCTGATAGAGGACTAGCTTTTTTTCTTCAGCAGTAATCTCGCCGTAAGTTTTATCGAATATATAATCAGTTATTCCCTCATGTTTCGTTACGATATAGCGATTAACACCAAGGTCAGTCAGTTTTCTAAACGCATCGAGGCTTAAAAGTGTTCCATTGGTATAGAAATCAATCCGACTGGCAGGCAGATATTTTCTGGTTGTTTCAACAAACCAGTAAATATTTTTAGCCAGCATGGGCTCATTGTAAAACTCATATGAGATGCTCCCTTGATAATTAATAGCTTGCAGATCTAGCATTATCTTTTCAAATAATGCCGGTTCCATTTCACCCTTCTCAGACCTTTCAGTCACAGAGTTTGGACAATATGAGCAAGCTTTATTGCAACGATGATTAATCTCGATCTCAACCATTTTGAGTTTTGAGTTATCCCAAGTGTACATTTGTTCCTCGTGCGCGGTGGCCTGAGATCTTATTTAGGTAAATACGATAGTCGAGGTATCGATCACTGTGTTGCGCCTTAGAAATTACCTCTATTAAATTCCTAGCATCTTGGATTTGATCTCTGTGTCGCTGTAGTTCAGGATTGAGCTGGTTGAGTGCATGTAAAATTTTTTCTTTACCTGCTTCAAATTCGCTTGGGGGTAATACCTTGGGATGTAAAAAGATGGGCGTCTCAACCGCAACAAACAACGGAATGGCCCTATAACCATTAATCCGTTGATGATAAAAACTAATCAATTCATCTATATGGGGCCAATTAATAGCAGTTAGGACTGAGTGAACATGTAAGTCTAGCTTCGGTGAACCCAGTTCGCATAACCATTGCAGATTTTTTTCGACCTGCGACCATTTCGCTGGATGTCGCATAAATTCATAATTTTCACCAACAGAATCAATGCTTAAAATGAGCTCTACGGATTTAAATTTTTGAATTGCTTCAATTAGTTTTTGAGGTAAGTGGGTGAGGTTAGTGAATAACCGAAGAGTGATTTGCGAAACTCTTGGGTGAAGCGCCACATGCTCGATGATTTGCTTGGATTTAGCTGAAATGAAGGGTTCGCCCCCGGTAATTGTAATCATCTCTACACTCGCCAGAATTTGATCTAGCTGATTCATCGAAAGTGATGTTGACCACTTTGAAGTCTCAGCAGCATTGAGTGACTTTGTTGCAAAAGTGGAAATTCTCTGCGAGTAAGCAGGCGAACACATCACACACTCAAGGTTGCAATCATTATCTACAGTAATATCGAGATACTTAATGATTGGATTTTCTTTCATATCAAAGCTAAATCTTTCAAGGTAATCAAGGCGAGGTGAGCGACAACTTGATTGCTCAAGATTGTAGCAACCGAGGCATTCGTGCGGGATTTTGCCCAATCGCATTTCTTCTTGAATGCGATTGTTGTGATTAAGGGATAGCAATTTTTCACCCTTAACGACAACTGAATCTCCGGAGGTTGAGTGACAGCATACCCGAGGAACATTTCTCGCACCTAGGCTTAATGAAGTCCAAGGTAGAGGACATGTAAAATTAGAATGCATCCCCAATCCTCCCAATCATTTGGAGTTGATTGTAGTAGGGCTCAACTACGTCAGGGTCGTTCTTGAGTGCTAGGTGATCAATCATTTTCTTTGCGAAAAAGAATAATTCAGCTGATTTTATACTTTCATTCTTTTCCATCAAATCCAGGATAAATGCTTTATTAACTGCGAGGGGTCTCTCGAGAAGTGAGCCTTTGCGAGGATGAACAAGTAAAATTGGGTAGAATTTGTAACCATTCTTTCTTGTCCACAACAGCATTTCTACGAGTTCATCGTAATTAGCCTCTTGCACCACCATGTTAATTTGCACTGTCGGTACAAGTGACTTAATTTGAACTATATTTTCAAAAACAGTTTCAAATTTAGAACGTGCTCTAATCGCTTCGAAGACAGCCGGCTTTAATGAGTCGAGGCTTATGCTTATTCTTTTAAGCCTGATGGCCTGGAAGCTCTTAATTAATTCAGAGGTGATTTGATAGTGGGCATTGGTCGTAATTCTCCATTCCACCTTAGAATTGATTGAGCTTACTAAAGAGACAAGTCGGTAATAGTGTGGGGAGATAAGTGGTTCTCCACCTACCACTTCTAGTTCAGTTATGCTTGCGAGAGTTTCTTCATT
>JBIKNE010000457.1:0-2575 GCA_044358855.1 Bacteriovoracaceae bacterium
AAGAGATTTTTAAGAAATTAGGTGTCACGGTAATTAATGGCTCGGACAACTTTACTGAAGCAGAGTGGTTGGCGATGCATCAGACACTTTTTCATGAAGTAATGATGGCGAAACTAAAATATACTCAGCTCTTAACAATTGTACGTTACTCTAAGAAAGATCAACTGGGTGAAACGAGAGCAGACTTTGATCCTTTCTGGTTGCAGCTAAGTTTTTACCCAAACGCTTCTCATCAAAATAATGTGTTGGCATTTGCGGGCAGTTTGATTCATGAACTAGGGCATGTTCATGCTTATGAGAATCCAACAAAATTTGAGCAGTTTAAACAAGACTTATCACTCAAACTGATCACACTTCCCAGTCAATATGCTACGACTTCAGTCGATGAAGCTTATGCTGAGGTTTTTGCACTTGAGTGTTATATGACCGGCATGGACTTAGATCCAAAAAGATTTGATTTACTCAAGGAAGAGCGGCCAAGCTTGCTTCCTTCCCCTCAGACTTTAAAGAACGATTCATATCTCTAACCGCCAATCCAAACTCTCGACGAATGATTGCTTCTTGAGTTTTTGTCATTCCTGCAGGAGCTACAAATTCGAGTCCGACGGCACCTTTGCCTGTGACACTTCCTCGCATGTCGACCGCGAAGAGCGATTTTTTTAATTGGTCTTGTGAGAGTTGTCCCTCTAAGCGTTTGCGCAAGGTTTTTTCGATGCCTTCACCAATGGTTGATTGCACTGCTCGTTCTACATCATTCATCATTCCAGAAGGGAAGAAGCTTGTACGCATACTGGAAGGCAGGCCTGAGCGCGCTTGCAGTTGAACCAGTTCTACCTTGGCCGCAGCTGATAAAGGTTTATTTGGCACAACTAACATGTCATCGCCACTTATCGTAATTTCGGCATCAACTCCATGGCGTTTAAGTGCCGCCCTCACGTTGGTTTGGGTTTTCTCTTTGAGATCATCAAGCATTCCAGTGACCACTCGCTCTTGAGTACGAACAGCGACAACCGCGTCCTCTAGACTCCTGCCACGAGCAAGGCCTATGGCGGTGGCTTCGGCATTCTGAGATCCCACACCAGCAAAATCAATTGTGAGCCCACCCTGACGGGCCCTATCAAAACGATGGTCGACTCGTTCCGGAATTAAAAGGCCAGGTGAAAACTGATCAACTTGAGTAAAATATTGCTTGAGACGATGAGCATCTTTCTCATCGAGCGTAACACCAAAGCGCCGACTTAAAGTACTTACCACTTCATCAGGATTGGAACTCTTGCGGACGACTTCCATGACCTCTGCACTAGGAATAAACTTATTTGTTCCTGGCACTTCTTTAAGGAGTGCTGTCCCTTTGAATCGTTCAGCAAGAATTGCTCGGGTTTGTTCGGCTTCTCCCCATGCTTTTAAAACGCTGCCGCGAACATGGGGAAGATCAAAATTATCTACTGTGCTGTCATTGGAGCGACGAGAGAATCGAGTGACAAGATTGGCCTCATCTGCGGTTCTGCCAAGTCCTGCCCTGAACCATGGTGCTTGCATATGTTCCGCTCTAACATAGCGACCCTGTAACATTTCTTGTTGAAAGGCCTTATCATTCTCAGCAAGTCGTTTGCCTAATTCCGCCATTAACTCGTTTTCTTTTCCGGGAGGTCCGCGGATACCTGCTCTAAGTGACTTGTAGTCCGAATAAAACTCCAATTCTACTTCAGGGTATTTCTTTTTAAATTCTTCGATGACCGCCTTAACTGAGGCGTTGTAGCGATTACCAAAAGCGTTGACGAGCGTTTTATCTTTTAATGTGTCATTAAGAAATTTCAAGGCGGTGTTCTGAGTATCGACAAAAAAAACGCCCGGTCTCTTGGTTTTAAGTGCCATCGCAATCCAAGCTTTATTTTGTGCTGGAGTTGTGACGGCCACCTCTGACCATTTTTTTATAAAATCTTGGCGGGTTAATGGAAGAGGTTTTGCAGTGATGGATGTCGGAGCTACGCTATGATCCGGATGACTTCTCTCACTGATTTTTTCAGTTACTTTAGTCGTTGTTTCACTGAGCTTTCCTAGGCCTTTGGCCTTTAGAATCATTGTGATTTTAGTGGCAGGGATAAAGATTCCTGCCACAGCAGCACAAACATGGGCGTCTTGGGCTTCCGGTTTTAGACAATCCCAGTAAGCAACTTGTCTTTCGGCCTCTGCACGGGCGGCGCCCATCAGATATTGCAGGGCCTTTTTAGAAGCATCAACACCTTTTGAAACACCGTCCGAAAATTCTTTCACTGTTTTTTTTCGGCATTCGACTGATTGCAGACATCTGCGAGTTTCCTCAGTGATTTGCTTTGAGCGTCGATAGTTGGTGCTAAACATTTCACCTATTTCTTCTGGTGGAGTGTTTTTTGCCCAAGTGTAAGCGGTTACGATCGCATCAATCCCCGTTGTCCCCAATGCTCCAACTAATTCGACAATATCTGTGGCAAACATCAGTGCACAGTAGGCCGTTCCTTTGGGAGTGAGGGGATTGAGCACATACTTTTCCAGTAGAGTGGGCTCAGTACAGCTTCGCAAGTAGAGCTTTTTTTCA
>JBIKNE010000458.1:0-2573 GCA_044358855.1 Bacteriovoracaceae bacterium
CTCACGAGGGAACTCTTAAACGAAGTGGTTGATGATCTCATCAAGTTTATCTTTCCCATTGTAGACAAAAACAACCTTCGATTGCTGAATACTCTAATCGATTTAAAGAAGCGGCCAACTCATGCCGAGGCCTATCCAGAGGATTGGAAAAATCATCTTTCACAAGGGAAAGACTATTTGCGATATTTGGAAAAAATCCGCAACGATAAATATCTAATGGAAGATGTTTTAAGGGGACACCCAAAAATACTTCAATGGTGGCAAGATGAAATCTAACACTCTTTGCCCGCTACCTTGGATCCACCTTGCAAGTCATCCTGTGGGAGAAGTCTCAGTTTGTTGTAAGTCCAACATGCATACCTCTTCCGGCCATGCCAAAAATGATGATGTACTTCATCGCATGAATCTTGCCAAAGACAGTGTCGAAAACATTAGAAATAGCGATTCATTCAAGCGCATTCGCCTACAAATGCTTAATAATGAAATCCCAGAAGCTTGCATTGGATGCTTCGATGACGAAAAAAAGGGACTGTGTAGCAAGAGGATGCGCGAAACTCAGGACTATCCAGTAGATCTCGATTCTTTACAAAAAATAACTCAGCCTGATGGCAGTACACACGCTCCCTTAAAATTCTTAGAATTAAGACTAGGTAATCGATGCAATCTCAAATGCATTACCTGTAATCCAATGAGTTCTTCATTTTGGGAAGAAGATGCTCAGACCTTAAAAAATAAATTCAGCATAGAACTTCCACATGACTATCTGGCCTGCAATAGTTCCATGTTCAATTGGCCAGAGCAGGAACAATTCTGGAAACAATTTAATAGCCATAAAGAATCTATCAATCGAATTCATGTGAACGGTGGAGAGCCTACGCTCAACATGAAGCATCAGGAATTCTTAAAGGAACTTGTGAGGTCCGGAAGATCAAAAGAGATCGAACTCCTCTACAACATCAATTTGACTAACATACCCGATGAACTGATCACACTATGGGGCCAGTTTAAGAAAACAATTATTCATGTGAGCATAGATGCTGTCGGAGAAAGAAATGACTATATCCGTTTTCCATCTAAGTGGAACAAAATAGAACAAAGTTTAAAAAAACTAATAGACCAAAATTTTGAACTCGGTGTTTTACAAACTATTAGCTGTTTTAATTTCTTTTACCTAGAAGAGCTGAGTGAGTGGCTCCACTCACTAGCACCAGGAATTGGAATCATGTACAACTTCGTTGATTCTCCAAGCCACTTCTCCCCACTAATTATCCCCCCCTCTGAACGCAAGAAAGGCATTCTTCAGCTATCTACTCTTCCAGCACAGAATCTCCAAGACGTTCTGCGAAAGTATTTAAATGATGAGCATGTAAATAATGAAGCAGGTAAGTTTTTCAAAACGGTCGAAGCGCTCGATGAGATAAGAGGAACAAATGCGAAAAAAGTTTTCCCGAAGCTTTATAAATCAATTGAACCATTAATTCTGTTTTGAAAGCATCAAAATGAATCTATCCTTATCAGTACATCCATATTCCGTTAAATCTTTCACCTGCTCTTCATAAAGAAGGTAAATGTCCTTTTCCTTGTAAATCAAATGGCTCACTACGCGATCCCTCTCTAGGGCAATCTCTAGATCAGACTCACCTATAAATTTATTATCGACATACCTTTTGCCACGATACATATAGCTGAGACTGCACCCGGGGGGCTTAATCTTATATCGAGCCACTTCAGAGTAAGTAAATCTTCCAAAATTATTTTCTAGAATCCGCATACTATAGGACACCATACAGCTCGCATTGCCAAAGGTAGGAGTGAAGAACTGGTCATCGACAATTAACTTTCTACCGACCAGATCATCATACATCATTAAATCCCTCTTTACTGTATGGAACCTGAGACCTTTGTCATCAAACGCTTGATTGAAATTAAATTCTTTTCCCGCTACCAAGCACCGAAGTCCCTCAATATTATAAAGACCTTTGGGCAGTCTTAATTGAGGAGAACCATAATAGATGCGGTTATGTCTGAAATTAATAAGTGCAAATGCAAGGAGACCTACTGTTGGAAGAATGACCAGCGCTATCCTTTGAAAGAATGTCATTTTATTTTCCTAGCACTTCCACTCTTCCTAGCCTTCTCCAAACGAACAAAAAGTTTCTCAATATCTTTCACATCAGCTTTCAAGTTTTTTCGAATAAACTGAGCTGTCTCTAGATGTTTTTTTGATAAATCAAAGTTTTTTGTTTCCATGCTTAGAATTGCCATATCTATATGCGAACGAATAATCGAATTCAATCGCTCTAGCCTTATCATTTGTAACAATTTAGTAATTTGTTCTGATTGCTGATAGAAAGGAGAAACTACGCTTATAACTTCTCCAGCTTCATACCATCGACCAACCGAAACAAAGAACTGTGCTACTGTCCAGGCCAATTCGGGGGTAGCGGATACGGTAGATTCTTCAAGTCTCTTGTAAAGAGCGGCTCCCTTTTCCACGTCTTTTCTTTCGGAATGAATTCTGAACATATGTGCAAAAGCCTCACTACCGTCAGCTAGCAATAGTTTTTTTCCAT
>JBIKNE010000459.1:0-2572 GCA_044358855.1 Bacteriovoracaceae bacterium
CAAGGGTGAAATTCAAGTTGAAGATGCATTATTAAAGTATGTTCGTCGCACTGAGTGGCGAGATTTAAAAGATGCGCATTTAGTGCAAGTCTTTCCCAAAAATGGCCGCTCTCGCATGGACATCATTTATCACCCCACACTTCCAGGAGCTGGTTGGGGCCTGATAAAAGTGGTGTTTATTAGTTCAATACCTCTGTTGAATGGCTATGAGGCCCAGATGGAGTTGCGCTAGTCCGCAAAGCTGCTACGATTAATCGTGGCCAACCCTAATCGCAGAACTTCTAGTAATAAACTACTCACTTTTGTGAAGCTCACAGGCATTCCTGGCCCTCGCGGTCTAAAGTATTGGCGTTGGGTAAGGTTTTTCCAGCAAAATATTTTGGGTGCCTTCACTAAAGTACACCAAGAGTTTGGGGCGATCGCTAGTTTCCCCTGGCCCATGAACTCGGTGATCATTTACTCACCGGAAATGATCCGCAAAGTTTTAGTCGAGGAACAGCGCTCTTATATCAAGGGTGAGCAGATTGAAGAACTCAAAGCGGTAGTAGGCGACGGACTGGCGACAAATAACGATCAAGAATCTTGGTTGTGGCATCGAAGTATTCTAGGTCGCGAGTTTAATTCGAAGGCCATTGCTCGCTTTATGATGAAATTTCATCAAGTGACTGAACAACAATTGGCCAAGCTAAAAACTAATCAGAAAATTGATATTTGCGAAGAATTTAAACTTCTCACCTTCGCGATGGCGGCAGAAACTTTCTTAGGGGCCAACTTAAGTGAAACGGAGGCTCGCAAAATTAGTCAAGCGGTCGACTACACTGCTGAAGTAACTTATAAGCGCATTTTTCAATTTTTTCCTTTGCCGTATTGGGCACCGACGCCGACTTATTTAAAATTCAAACAACACTACACTGTGCTTAATGAAACGGTTCAAAAACTCATCCAAGCTGAAAAAAAACTTGAAAAAAATAATGAAGCTCAGAGTGTCTTAGCACGGTTAGTTCATGCAATTGATCCCGATACAGGCAAACGCATGAGCGATGATGAAATCCGTGATGAAGTTTTAACTTTAATGTTGGCCGGCCACGAAACCACGGCCCATACATTAACTTGGATCGTAGGTCTGCTGGCCCGCTATCCCGAATATCAAGAGAAACTCAGAGAGGAGATCGAAACAAGCATTGAGCTTGATTATCTTAAACGTCCATGGCTTATGAGTATTATTCGCGAGGCGATGCGCTTATACCCGGCCTTTCCTGTGCTCTCTCGAAAGGCGCGCGTGGCGACGGAATTAGGCCCCTACAAAATCGCCGCTCAAACCAATGTAGTGATTCCGATCTATGTTATGCAAAGAAGTGAAAAGCATTGGCCAAACGCTCTCGAGTTCCGGCCGGAGCGATTTTTTGATGATGAAGCAGAGAAATCCTACGCTTTTTTGCCGTTCTCCAAAGGACCGCGTCGATGCATCGGTGAACTCTTTGCCATGGCAGAAATCAGTTGTGTCCTGGTGCAGTTCTATAAACGTTACAAAGTGGCGACAATAACAGAGTTACCGCAGGATATCGCTCATGTGAGCCTGAAGCCTTTGGGCAGCCTTTGGGTACAATTGCGAGAGCGTTAAGCGCTCTTTGCGTCTTTCTCCCCAAATATCATTGAGCGAAAAGTAATGGGCGACACCAGTGCCAGGAGTAGGTTCCCAAATATCATTATTCATCAGAGACGGATTAAAGCTTGAGAGCTTTTGATGATGGTTCTTGTGAAAATAACCACCGAAAGTCAGTAGATTGGCCAATTTGTAATAAAGGTTATGATTTAAATTTACTACTTCCACTGAGCCATCAGCATGATCGCGATGACAGACGTAATTGATATGCGCGTAGATGGCAAAATTGGTCAGTAGAGTCGGTAGATAGAACCAGACAAACAGATCTTGGCCCAATAAAAGATACCAGAAACTAACACGTAGAATGAGATTCATGTGAAAGACGGCAGTTTGGGCCTGCATAATTTGAGCGTAATGAGGAACCGCCTGATGAACCATGAAAAGATACTGTTTGGTGGTCTTAATCATGTAGCGCATCGGTGCCGATAAAAAGAGCAGGAAGTTCATTCCTTTTGGGTTTACTGGATCAAGCTCTTCATCCGAGAACTGATGATGGAGCATATGGATCATCACAAAATTGGTATAACCATAACTGACCCAAGCGCCACACCATTCACCGATAATACGGTTTAAAAGCTTATTAGGGATATTGCCATGAGAAGTGTTGTGCAAGAAAGATGAGAGAGCACAGCCATACATGATGGCACAGATGAGCAAACCAGGAATTGCCCAATTTACGAGGGTAGGTCGATCAACCGGAAGAAGCAAAAGTAGCGCGATTAAAGAAGTAAAAATGAGCGTTTCTCGCAAATATTCTTGTAGCAAAAACCATGGGTTTTTTCTTATTTGAATAAATAAACTTTGCGGGCCCATAAATGTCCTCTGATTAGTTTCCCAGTTGTACATGTTTTGACAAGGCTCGAGAGGGGTTGTTAGAAAAGCTAGGTAAAATGGTGCTATTTCCTACAA
>JBIKNE010000460.1:0-2571 GCA_044358855.1 Bacteriovoracaceae bacterium
TTTTCATAATATTCTAATACAACTTTAACCAACTAAGGATCTAAAGATGAATACAAAAAACAAGAAAAACTCCCTTCCATCTCTTGAATCCATTTGGGCAGACAGTGGTGCTCGGGAATTGCGCTTTAAAGGAAATGGCTTTAGAAGTTTTTTGGCGCCCTATTGCCATTATTCACTATCAAGTCATGTGTTTGGAGATGTTAGTTTTAATGAAAAAAAACTAAGAGCTCTTGAATCACATCTCTCAAATGAGAAATGGAAAGATCGTTATCTCTCAATTGAGGGAAAAGTTGATCAAAATTTTTGGAAAGCACATGGGTATCAAATTCTAGAATATCAAGTCTGTCATCTGTGGAAGCCTAAAATTCTACTCCCTCCTAATTATGACCTTAGATTTGAAGTCCACTCGTTCGAAACAAAGCAAGGACAGGAACTCTATAACCAAACCGCCGGAAAAGTGTTTGGCGTTGATTCTGTTTTTACTAAACGATGGCTTAAACTCAACAAACTGATATCACACCATATCCTACTCATTGTGATCAAAAATTCTAAAAACAAACCCATGGCAATTGCGGGCCTGAGTTGCATTAAGAAAAATGGATTCATCCACAGTGTTGCTGTTCTCCCTCAGTTCCAGGGAAGGGGACTTCTCTCTCATCTCATGAATTTCACTCAGAAGACGGGTGAGGGCCATGGCTGTACTCACTTTGTTTGCACTAGTAGGAATCCAAAGATGTTATCTATGATGGATGCCTTAACGCCTTTCAATCATATTTTTAAACGTAAAGATCAAGCTTAGGTAAAAACAAAAAAGCCCCGAAGACTTTAACATCTTCGAGGCTTCTTTATATCTTGGTGCCCAAGCCGACCAAGTAGACGAACCATCTGTCGTGGTTACATTCGAGCTGACTGACTATCCTGAGCCTAAGGTGCTGACTCCAGCTCAATTGCAGGCCCTCCTAGCTACTCATAAAAGCTTTTCAAGGGTTGCCCGTACCATTGGAGCTTCGGAATGCTTTGTTCGTCAGAATATAACCCTGGACTAATACATGGTATTATGTAATACTATGTATTATGAAGCGCGTTTTTAAGGAAACACCTACATTTACGCAAAAAGTTGAATCCTACGGAGATGCCAACATCCTGAGATCCATCCAGGATGCCATTCTTGAAAACCTTTTGATTGGCAGCACTATCGCGGGCACGGGTGGCCTTAGAAAGTTTCGTATGCCTGACCCATCTCGCGGGAAAGGCAAACGGGGCGGGTTGCGAGTGATCTATCTTGACCTGCCAGACAGAGAGGTTACATACCTACTCTATCTCTATGGGAAAGACGAAGCAGAGGACCTGAGTGCGAATGAGAAGAGGGCTTTTAAGAACTTAGTCAGTTCTATCAAGGGAGAGAAAAAATGAAAAAGAAACGTATGGCCGATGGCTTACTACAAAGTCTCAAAGAAGCCGCTGCTATGGAGCGAGGTGAACTTGCGGGCAAGGAAATCTCCCGTAGACTATCTCGTCCTGCTCCTAAGTGGACTAAGCAGGCAATCAAAAAACTACGTGAAGAAGTCTTCCAGATGAGCCAACCTGTCTTTGCCTCACTGCTGAATGTGAAGCCGGCCACAGTCAGGGCGTGGGAACAAGGACAGCGGACACCTGACGGTGCAGCCGCGAGGCTCTTAGAAATTCTTTCTAATGATGTTGATATTGCCGACGAACTGGCTTCATAAGAAAAACCAGATGTAGGTTTTAGGGTCTACATCTGGTTCGATTTTATTTATGTTTCAACTAAGGCCGTGAACAAGAAACTAGTGATTTTAATTCACAGGAGTGACTGTAGAAGGGCTTCACGAACCGGAATTGGCTCAGCGGGATTCAGCTCTGGGGAGCGCAAGGTGAGTTCCCACCAACCAACGTCATGCCATAGTCCAAACTTATGGCCGACGTTCCTATAGGTTCCTAAATGTCTAAATCCAGCATTTTCATGAAGGGTGACACTTGATTCATTCGGCAATGAGATACCAGCAAACGCACGAAAGTAGTTTTGATGCTTTAGGATTTTGAAAAGCCGATCATATAGCTGACCTCCAATTCCCAAACCTCGAAATCCATCCCGTACATACGCAGATACGTCGACCGACCACCTATATGCCGCGCGCTCTCGATGTGGGCTTGCATATGCATAACCCACGACTTGTGATTTTATATCGGTAGCTACAATCCACGGATGGCTACAAGTAAGTCTCTCAATCCGCATCCTTATATCAGCCTCCGAAGGAGGCGTTTCTTCGAACGAAATCGAGGTTGCTCTCACAATAGGATCATAGATTTCAAGAATCTGATTTGCGTCGTCAGCGGTTACAAGGCGGAAAGTTAAGTTCTCAGTCATCTTTTAAACGTATACGAAAATTGCATCTACGTCATCGGTGTTTGAAGCCTAATGCTTTTGCTCCGGCCTTTGAACAGATGCCCTTTGTCTCTCTAATCAAGGCTATTTACTCCGTCCATTGCGACATACCTCCTAATTCTTCGAAATCACGACCCCGCGCCTCTACCTATACTCCACCAAACTCT
>JBIKNE010000461.1:0-2568 GCA_044358855.1 Bacteriovoracaceae bacterium
CAGCTTTCCAAGTTTTTGTAACTTGGATATTTAATGCATCTTTTTCAACTTTAACTTCTTTCACAACTGTTTTGCCTTCGCCGTAGCAGCCCTGGAAAGCGTTTGTCAGTTGTTCTGGCAGAGTGTTTGTTTCATTGAGCTTCAAAGATGCGAAATCAATTTTAGCGTAGCGCTTACTCTGCCATGGCTTGTCATTGACTTCTTCTTCTTGGTTAGCACACTCGCCAAACTGGTCTTCTTTACAGCGGAAGTCTTTGTGCTCAATCGAGAATTCCATAACTGGACTGAAGTTATTACGATTGCCAGAGAAGCGATCTTCACGAGGAAGCTCTTCCACAATCAACTTATCTTCCTCATATTTGAAGGTAACAAGCTTCTGCTCGCCCATCCAGAATGAACGTGATGCGGTAACATCTTTAGGTGTCTCACCTACTGACGGCACATACACGTAGGGGTCGTTCGGGTCAGTCGAGAGAGCGCTCTTTGTGAAGACACTTTCTTTATAGACCTTCTCGTAGTTTTGTTCTTTAGCACACCCGACTGCGAGTGCTGCTAGAACGATTATCGGCGTGAACAGGTTAAACGTCGTTTTCATGTCCAATTCCCCTTCCCTTAAAAGACCCAATAGAGAGCTGTATATACTGTGCTGGTTTCGTTATCGAATAATTCAAATGTTTGATCAGTACCATTCTCAAAACGACGGAAAGTTCCGGCGTTCGTCCAACCTGCACCCCAAGTGATGCCGCTAGCGAATGAATAACCAATTTCGCCTGATGCTGAGAAACCTGGATTACGACGAGTGCCATCGTAGGTCCAGCTCTGCGAATATCCAGCAACGGGCTGAATATAAATATTGTCAGTGATGCTCCAGATACCAACTACTGTGTGGCTGGTGGTGTACTCAATGTTGGCAGACCCCACACGATTTTGTTTGTAGCTATGGAAGTTCTTAATGACCTGCGGAAGGTAGATCACCATTACTGATGGGGTCAAAGTGGCCATCACAAGTGGGGCCACACTGATACCTAGTAACTTTGTGTCCCTATCGCGAGACTCTTTAGAATAAGGAAGATTAGCGCGAATCTGCTGGCCGATTGTGAGCTTCTTTCCGCGTGTCCAAAATGAGTTGTTAACCCAACCGACGAAACCATCATTAGGCTTCCATTCTTGGCCTTGAGTTGTCTCTTTATAGCCACCCAAATAAGCACGAATGAGGTTGGCGTCTTTCACACGGTAGTTAAAGGTCAAGTCCCCAGAAATAGAAGACTCTGATGAGTATGTATCAGGGTTGTAGAGATTCGTGTTGTAACCTAACGACAAGTTGCCCGAGTACGTCGGTGGCTTCTTGGCGGTTAAGTTCTGTTGCAACGTTGATTGCGCGTGAGCAACACCCACCGAAATCAGCATCAACACTGTCGCAAACATGAGGCGCATAAGTTCCCCTTATGACGCCCAAATCCATTTAGGCTAACGTGCAAAAATCCATTGCATGCCATTCCATGCAAGAACCGGGCTAAACTCCTGACTATTTTGCTTTTGTAAGTTTATTTGAGAAGTTAGGCCCTCATTAAGAGGGCCTTATGCCTTGAAATACTGTCAAAACTTTAGACAGCTGTAGCTTTATAGGTCTTTAAGGATAACTCCCACCAGGCGGCGGATATCGCCTTGGAGGGTTTGAATATCGTGATAAGGGGCATCTTTCTCAGACATTTTACAGAAGTGATTCGAATACATAAGAGAGAGATGAATGACGTTTGAGAAGATCATTTTCACTGCCCAGAACATATCGGCCTCAGGTACATCGTGCTTCACTTGCGCGGTAATAGCACGTGCTATCGCCATCCCACCTGGAGGACCAAAGTCCTGCTCATTGGGACCACAATCCATTTCTTCGTCCCAGCCTTTCTCAGAAAGCAGCATTTTGAAAACCGAGCGCAAAATATCTGAGCGTTCATTAAAATAACCAAAAATCCAGACCGCCAGATCCTCTACTTTTTCCTCAGGGTGATCATTGCGGCGTTTTTCAATCGCCGTCTGTGACTCCATAAAGATGATATCCATCACTTGATGAAAGAGTTTTTCCTTAGTATCGAAGTGATAGTTCACTGCTGCGATATTCACTTCGGCGACACGTGCAATCTCCCGAACCGAGGCTCCATCAAATCCTTTGATGGCAAAAAGCTCTCTTGCCGCGGACAAGATTTTATTTTTGGTATCAAGGATCTGCAATTCAGTCATGATTTCACCATCTCCTCTGGCATAGCTTCCACGGAATGCTCAACGCTAGAGCCTAGCTTTTTAAAAGAGCGCAAGAATGGCAACTTCATCATAAAGCTCATCCAATCTTCGATAATAGCGACTGCTGGTGGAACGAAAATCAAAGTAAAGATCGTTCCTGTTGTTAAACCCCAAGCCATCGCCATCGTCATGGGAATCAACATGGCATCTTGTCCGCCAATTCCATAAGCCGTTGGAAAGAGACCAGCCACTGTAGTCAATGATGTCGTAATAACTGCCCGGAAGCGCTGACCTGATGCTTGCACTAAAATTTCATCTAGTGGAAGCTTT
>JBIKNE010000463.1:0-2561 GCA_044358855.1 Bacteriovoracaceae bacterium
AACAGCTAAGACAATTACATATATCGAAGATCGCAATGAATTACCTTTCGCCGTAAAAGCAAAAGAGATTCCAGTACTGGGAATTACAGGTACTGGCGGTGCTGGTAAATCTTCACTTATTGATGAGCTGTTATTGCGTTTTCATCGCACGCATCCTGATTTAAAACTCGCGCTTGTGAGTGTTGATCCCTCGAAGAAGAAAAATCAAGGTGCTCTTTTGGGCGATCGTATTCGTCTTGGTTCGGCTTCGTTTGATCAGTTTTATATTCGCTCACTAGCAACACGTGACTCCGGCAATGAGCTTTCACCGGGTATTAAAAAAGTGGTTGAATTCCTCAAGGGGCAAAACTACGGAATGATTCTGGTTGAGACATCTGGTATCGGCCAAGCAGCTGATGCCATTACAAGTATTGCTAACAAAACTCTCTATGTGATGACACCAGAATATGGTGCCGCTACTCAACTTGAAAAAATTGAAATGCTTGAAGTGGCAGACTTCGTCGCTCTCAATAAGTTCGAAAAACCTCGTTCGGAAGATGCTCTCAGGGATGTGCGTAAGCAGTATCGCCGAAATCGTAATCTCTTTGCTGGTCACCCTGGGTCACCCACTGACGATGAACTTCCTATTTATGGAACGATGGCCTCGAAGTTTAATGATGTGGGTGTGAATGCACTTTACCGTGATCTGTTGTCGGCTTTGAAACTTTCACAATCGCATGATGATGTTTTGGTTCATTGTGAAAAAGTTCCAAAAATAAAAGGGGCCATGATCCCTCCTGGACGTGTTTCCTATTTGCGAGACATTGCCGAAACTTGCCGTAACTATAATTTAAAAACACTTGAAGTCGTTTCAAAGCTTCGTCAGTGGGAATCCCTCGAGGCTGCCGCTAAACTTGTTCCAGTTGCAGATATCAAAAAACGCGCCCAAGAACTTGAAGCAGAAATTAAACCGGCCTTAGCAGACATTGCTGTCTTTGATGATGTGGCTCGCCAGTATCGTGAAGGTACTTATGCCTACGAAGTGCGTGGCAAGAAGCTGCAAGTTTCAAGTCAACACACAAGTCTTTCGCAATCGAAAATTAGTAAAGTGGGAGCACCTCGCTTTCACTATGCTTCTGATAAATATCTTTTTGTTCGTTCGCAGAATCTTCCAGGCTTCTTCCCTTATGCGGCCGGAGTCTTTCCCTTCAAACGTGCGGATGAAGATCCTAAGCGCCAATTTGCCGGTGAAGGTGGGCCTGGACGCACCAATGCGCGTTTCCACTTCTTATCTAAAAATGATTCAGCTAAACGACTTTCGACGGCTTTTGATTCCGTAACGCTGTATGGAGAAGATCCAGCGACTCGCCCAGATATTTACGGAAAGATTGGTGAGTCAGGTGTTTCGATTTGCACACTTGATGATATGCAAGATCTCTATAAGGGCTTTGCGCTCACACAACCGAACACTTCGGTCTCAATGACAATCAATGGTCCTGCCCCGATTATTCTTGCGATGTTTATGAATACCGCGATTAATCAAACATTGCCGGAGAGTGAGCAGGAGAACGAGCAGAAACGCATTGAGATCATGCGCCAAGTTCGTGGTACCGTTCAGGCGGACATTCTCAAAGAAGATCAGGCCCAGAACACTTGTATTTTCTCTTTAGAGTTTGCACTTAAGATGATGGGCGATGTGCAGGAGTATTTCTGTAAGCATGCCATTAAAAATTATTACACAGTTTCTATCTCGGGTTATCACATTGCTGAAGCCGGCGCGAATCCAATCACTCAGCTTGCACTGACACTTTCAAATGGTTTCACTTACGTGGAGTACTATCTCTCACGTGGACTTAAGATTGATGATTTTGCCGATAACTTAAGCTTCTTCTTCTCGAATGGCCTTGATCCTGAGTATACGGTCTTGGGACGTGTCGCGCGAAAGATTTGGGCCGTTTCTATGCGCGATCGCTATGGTGCCAATGAGAAGAGTCAAAAGTTAAAGTATCACATCCAGACTTCTGGTCGCTCACTGCATGCTCAAGAAATCGATTTCAATGACATCCGCACTACGCTGCAAGCTTTCTTGGCGCTCTCGGATAACTGCAACTCACTTCATACAAATGCTTATGATGAGGCGATCACTACTCCGACTGTCGAGTCAGTTCGTCGTGCTATGGCCATTCAGATGATTATTAACCGTGAGTACGGCCTTAATAAAACGGATAATCCGCTTCAGGGTAGTTACATCGTTGATGAGCTGGCCGAAATCGTAGAAGAAGCAGTTCTGGGAGAGTTTGAGCGCATCTCTGATAAAGGTGGAGTGCTAGGTGCCATGGAAAGCATGTACCAACGCGGTAAAATCCAGGAAGAGTCGCTTTACTATGAAACACTTAAAGATTCAGGTGAGCTTCCGATTATCGGTGTGAATACCTATCTTCCGGAAAAAGCAGCAGAGTGGAAGCCAATCGAACTTTCTCGTGCAAGTAATGATGAGAAAAATGCCCAGATTAAGCGTCTACAAGATTTCCAAAAAAGTCGCGAGAGCGAAGCCGCAGGACGCTTAAAAAGACTGCGTGACA
>JBIKNE010000462.1:0-2561 GCA_044358855.1 Bacteriovoracaceae bacterium
AACTCGAAGAAGACCAAGTGAAAATGAACTGGACTGGTACAATCACAAAACCCCAGTGGCTTGTTGAGGCTCAATCAAAACTGGCGCAAGAACTTCTCACTGGAATTGTTAATGGTATCCCTGTGGTCTTTATTAACGGCTCAGTCGATGGAACATGGAAAAACTTAAGTATGAAGATTAACTCCAACCTAGGTGATGAGCTCGCCAGTGGCATGAAAGAACAGGTCGGTAAAAAGATTCAAGAAGCTGAAGGCAAACTCAAAGCACTCGTGGATGAGAAAATTAAACTTCCACAACAGCAATTGATGTCCCAACTTAATACCAATGGCGATCTTCTCTCGCAGATTAAAAACGTAGATCAGTTCTATAAAAATAACGAAGACAAAATTAAGGCCGAGATCGCGAAGCTGCAAAAAGGTGGCGGATCAGGCTCACTTAAAGACAAAGGTAAGAAGCTTCTTAAGGGTATTCGTCTCTAGCTATATGGCCCGGACTATCCACTCCGGGCCATCTTTTCAACAAGTTAGCCTCACTTCCCCCGCAATTTAAAGTAAGTTTTACCCACAATTCCCCTCTCAAACCGTTCTCGACCTAGAATCCCCCTCAAAAGGGAATGCGATGTTGAGGTTTCTCATCATACTCATCGGGCTTATGGGCGCCGCTTATGCGGGCGAGCGTCCCGTCATGCGCGTCTCTCCTGATGTCGCCCTCATGCTTGAGATGGATCTCATGATGCTCGAAGGTCTAGGTGGCCAGATTCTCACTCACCCTGAACGTACAACAGTCATTGAAGTCACGTCATTTAGTCACAAAGGGCTTTTGAACGAAAACTTGTGCGACGATAGCGTAAGTAAAACATATGCACGTGTGAAGCATTGGTTTGGTAAATCAACGATTCAGATCAATGAAGAATTCATCCGCTTGGTGTATTCGCAACAAGATATCTTCCCATGTAAGCATGGATCATTTCGCCAATTTCTTACTGCCAGCCTTTGGCACGAGCTGGGTCATGTTTGGGATAGAGAAACCGATTTCAGCACAGAAAGTCAGTACGCTGCCTTAATGGGTGGGGCATCTGCCTTTAAATCAAGTGATAATCGAGCAGCTCCAACGACACCTGATGCTTATGAACATAAAAATCTTAGGGAATCGTTCGCCGTCAATCTCGAATGGTTTCTACTCGACTCCACTTTTGCTTGCAAAAGACCTGCAACTCAAGCTCTGCTAGAAAAAGCATTGGGCTTTCGTCCATTTAACACTGATTGTGACTTAAACTGGAAACTCCTTACCCAATCGGCCTACCCAGAAGATCATTACACCCGTAGTTTCGACATTGATCCGGCTCGAATCTATCAAGTTCATTATCTCTTTGCAGGCAAAGGTACTGCACTGATGAGTCGATGGGGCCATGCGATGCTCAGACTTATCGTCTGTGCTCCTCACAGGCAAACGCCTGGTCCAGAATGCATGCAAGACGTCTCTCATCATCTGGTTTTGAGTTATCGTGCCTCTGTAGAGAACCCACAAATCAGTCACTGGGATGGCCTAACTGGGAAATATCCCTCACTGATGTTCATTTATCGCTTTCATGAAATTCTTCAGGAATACACGAAACAAGAATTGCGTGAGCTATGGAGTATTCCACTCCCGCTTGAGCGTGAGCAGATTGAGTTTTTTATGAAAGTTACGCTTGAGCGATTCTGGGGCTATCAAGCCAAATATCTCTTCCTCAGTAATAACTGTGGCACAGAATCACTTCGCCACCTCACAGCAGTTGATGAAAAGTTATTTGATGAAATTGGCGACTTTACCCCACTCCAGCTTTTTAGAGGTCTTTCTAGACTCAGTGGTTTTGAGGAAATTAATAATCGCAAAGCTGATCTTGAAATCAAAGGTCTCTATTTCCCTTCGCATCGTCCGCTTTTAGAAGAAGCTGTTATGACTCTCAAGCAGTACGGACTTACCAATAAACAAGACCTCAAATCATTTCTTAAAACAAAAGCGCAAGAGCGCTTAACGATTTATCAAAACTACTCTTGGGAAGAGTTAAGCATGCTTGATACTCGTACTGTGCTTATGAGTCTGCAATATATTGAGCGTTATGCTAATTTGAACTACAACCTGAATCTTCTAAAAAATATCACGAAAAAGATTGAGAATAATGCTGAACTTAAAAATTTAGTAGAGACTGAGATTCAATCTTTCATGTCGCTATCACTGAGACCTTGGGAAATTGTTCGTGACAGTTACGGCGTTCCCTCAAGTGAGAGTTTCGAACAACAATTTGCTCAATATTTAGCCAAGCGCCTGGCAAGTATGAATCAATCCAAAAGTGCTCTGGATGTTCTTTTGCAACATCCTCTTTTGAAGCAAGAAGCACAAGACATCAAAAACTTAAGAGAAATTTCAAATATCATCACGATCGAACTTGCACGTCCTATTTGGTATCGTCAGGAGGCCCCATGAAAAAGATATTAGTTGTATGCTCACTACTTCTAGTGACATCCACTGTCTTTGCACAGAATCGTATCTCAGCATATCTCATGTCACCAGAAGTAGTG
>JBIKNE010000464.1:0-2559 GCA_044358855.1 Bacteriovoracaceae bacterium
CACCTGGGCGAGCTTTGCGGATGATGGGTTGGGATGAATACGACATGGTTTAATCTTATTTCAATATTTATGCTGTGAGATGTATGATTTTTTATAAATAGGACCCAGATGCCCGAAACAACCGACCGAATTTGATTTCATAGTTTTCATGAATCGGGTGGCATAAAATAATTAATTGACCGAAGTAGAGCGAAGAAATTGAATTAAGTTTAATCAGGCAAATAAGCATTTAGAATAAAAGACCGCATAAAAAGGTCCCTAGTAAACGAAATCTATATTATCTACGATTTCTTTAAAACCAGGCCACCCTTTGGCTTCCGCTTCGTTGATGAAATAGATAGACTCATTTTTAACTAGTTGAAAATTTCTTTTCGACAGATAGTTGCCTACTTTTTGAGAGTGCATCGCCCCCCATAGAGTAACAATCGTATTTGCTTTTTTTAACCCCTCTTCTATACCCAAAAAAAGAAGATGATCCCTATAAGAAAGATTGAAATTATTAATCACGTTGTAAATGCTAAAAACTCCATCATTTCCCGTTTTGAGCGCTAGGTTTGAAACGAACTTATTACGATTGCATGCTTGATCTGGGGAGGTTCTATAGAGAAGAGAAGTAAGTAGATGATCAGCGAAATTGTTTTGGTTCAATCTTAAATCAGATGTATTCGTATTATATCTTAAGCCTTGAAAATCTACCTCATGCTGACATGTCAAATCATACCTATTAGCCTCTCGACATCTCCTTTCATTTCGCTCCAATATTGCAACTGGTCGGTAATGTCCCGAGTAAGAATCAAGCTCGCATGAAACTTTTCTTAACACACCATTCTCATGCAAGCGATTATAGAAATCACTTTTTTGCTTGTGGAAGAAATCAACAGAAACAGGAAATTTAACTCCCTCAAATGATTTTTCTAAAAGTTCACTATCACAGGAAGCGAGATCATAAACCACATTTTGATTGTCACATGTTGCAAACTCCTCAAGGAGAATCGCATCATTCGTGTGAACACCTTCTAAAACTTTTTTTATTTTGTTAAAATATTGTTCGGGGCCAACATGTATCATCCCTATTACATGAACTGTCTTTTCTGACTCTTGATTGTAAAATGTTTGAACAGTCGAATAGATTGATCCATTTTGATAATAGAGGCCTTTGCCAGCTATTGCAGGAAGTGATCCCAAAAAAATGAATACCAAAAGTAATGTTTTCATCCAACACTATGTTTCTTAAATTTTGATGATGTCTGAGCCTAAGACCTAGATATACTACTTTTAAAATTAAACTGCTAAGACAGTTACATTTTTGAAAAAATTATACGATCTAATAAATAACCCAAGATGAGAACTAGGGATGCGGTGTAATCGCAATTATCGTTACCTGTTTCTTATCCGGCCCATAACTCCAAAAGACTCTATAGGCCCCAGGTGTTTTATTCTGAGCAGCTGAATACTCGCATTCAAGTTCCAGCCTGGAGCCTTAGGCCCCTTGATCGAAATTTTCTTCTAAATATCATACCGATCATTCCAATCCTCATTCTCTTGCTAATCTAAATCTTCTCTCTTCCAAACTCTCCCTCTCCACTATTCTTCATTCCAAAACTCTGCTAAAATCCCCCCATGCCCGAACTACCCGAAGTTGAAACCATACGCTCGCAACTCTCCGCGATACTTCCTTTCGAAGTAAAATCCACCGCGCAGACTAAAGAGCTCAAACAAAATGTGCTGCACACTAAGCTCTCCCTAAATGGTCTGACTTTCACGCAGGCCTCTCGCAAAGGTAAACTCCTCGACTTCATTCTCTCCGACGGATCGCACTTACTCTCGCATCTCGGTATGACCGGCACCTGGCTCATCACCACCACGCGTCCCACCAACAAACACGCGCATCTCATCCTCGAAGGCATCACCCCGCATGGACCCAAATTTCTGGTCTATGATGATCCGCGCCGCTTTGGGCACATGTATCACTTAACTAACGATGAAGCGCATGTGAAGCTCGCTGAACTGGGTCCTGATCTCGCCTCACCTGAATTCACGTTGGAGTTTATGATCGCCGCTTTTAAACGCATGCCCGGCCGCGCGATTAAAGTCGCTCTCCTTGATCAAAAATATTTCGCGGGTTCAGGTAACTACATCGCTAATGAAATCTGCGCTCACGCCGGTATTCGTCCCACCAGGCTTTGCTCCAAAATTAAAGCCGCTGAATTCCCTAAAATCTTCGCCGCTATTCATCTGGTTATCTCCGGAGCAATTGACTCAGGTGGCACCACCTTCCAAGGCGGCTATCGTGATACCTCTGGGGAGAAAGGTCTGGGCGTGAATAACTTAGTGGTGTTCTGGCAGAAGACTTGTCAGTTGTGCAAAACATCTGCGGTGAAAAAAATCGTGCTCGCTCAGCGAGGGACTTATTATTGTCCCAAATGTCAGAGTTAAAATTCTTTTGAGGCCATTAACCCTGTTGTCCCATCCAACATCGGCATGACATTCCAGCTGGACTCTTTTTTCTCTGCTTTATTTTTTCCCATCTTGAGCGCTTCCATCCACACCACGTAGCCC
>JBIKNE010000466.1:0-2549 GCA_044358855.1 Bacteriovoracaceae bacterium
TAATTTCAGAGAGACGAGCAGGTGCCAGCACGTAGTGACAAATTTGTTGGCTTTGAATGGTTTCTGCGATTGGGAAGTGAACAACTTTCTTACCATCAGTCGCCACGACAACTGCGATTTCGTGCGAATAATTAATAAAAGCTTCGGCGAGAGTGTCACCTTGCTTCATAAATTTTTGAATGTCTTTATCAACAGTCTCTTTAGTGACGACTAAATTTCCATAACCGTCATAACCACCTTCACAAGTTTTCAAAACGATTTTTCCGAATGATTCTTGAAAAATACGCACATCATTTAAGTTCTTCATGCGCATCCAAGGAGCAATTCCAATGCTGGCCTTGGTGGCGAGTTCTTTTTCCCGCGCTTTGTTTTGAAAAATTCCGTAGGCCTTGAGTTCTGGCAAAAACTTGACACCAGTTTGAGTTGCGACTTCTGACAAAATCTTGACGGGGACAAACTCATTTTCCAATAAAATTACATCACACGTGCGCGCAAATTCACTGAGCGTTTTTGAATCATTCCAGCCTTCACCCATAAACACTTTGTCAGCAAAAGGCATTGCAGGAGCGTGTTCTTCTTTCTCTAAGTACAAGTGAACAGAGCAATCGCGGGCCCTGGCCGCGAGCGCCAAAAGCATACCCAACTGCCCACCCCCTAGGATGCCCAGCGTAGTCGGTTTTGTCGCTCTGTGATGCATAAGACCTTCTAATGGAAAATATTAGTCACTCTAATAAAAAATGAGTGAAAAAGATTGTCAATAATTCATGTAATGCCTAATCTCTAGCTAACGAATTCTTTGGAGCTCAACATGTGTGGCATTGTCGGCGTGGTTGGTACTCCACACGCCTCCCTCGAAGCTTTGCAGGCCTTAATGGTGCTTCAGCATCGTGGGCAAGATGCGGCCGGAATTCTCTCCCACGAACTTTCAACTCACCGTTTTCACCTACACAAACAGCATGGTCTCATCACTCAAGCGATCCCAGAACAAGTGGTCAGTCGCTTTCAGGGAGAGGTTGCCATTGGTCATAATCGTTATGCCACAGTTGCCGTCAAAGGTGATCGCTCTACCCGTGATTTACAGCCCCAGTTTGTAAATTTTCCCGATGGCATCGGTATGGCCCACAATGGAAACCTGCCCGATGCCCCTCGATTGAAAGACGAACTTGGTACTAATCATCGCCGGGTTCTCCTCTCAGAGAATGATGTAGAAGTGCTATTGAACTGGGTTGCTTTGGGTCTTGAGCAAAATGATGGTGCCGATTCTTTCACTCGTCTCGCTCGCTCGGTTCGTCAGACGATGGAAAAAGCTGATGGTGGTTATGCGGTGGTTGGAATCTGGGGTGGCCAAGGGCTGTTTGCTTTCCGCGATCCCCATGGTTTGCGTCCCCTGGTACTTGGCCGTCGCATTGATGGAGCGGGAGAGAGTTGGATGCTCGCCTCTGAATCAAGTGCCTTGATGTTTACCGGTTACACTCCTGTTCGTGATGTCGCTCCAGGAGAGTTGCTCTTCATTCGTCCAGGACATGCACCGCAAACGGTTATTCTTCGCGAAGAAAAAAAAGCTCACTGCTTTTTCGAATGGATTTATTTTTCCAGTGCCGAATCTTCTATGAATGGGCACGGAGTTCATAATGTGCGTCTTGCTCTCGGTGAGCGTTTGGCCCGTCAAGCTCGCAAATTGCAAAGCGAAGGGATGCTTGATGTGGATGTCGTCGTTCCCGTTCCTGATACCAGTCGCCCAGCAGCGATTGCCATGGCAGAGGGGATGGGTCTTCCTTATCGCGAACTGCTGATTAAAAATCGCTATATTCAGAGAAGTTTTATTCTTCCCTCACAAGCTGAGCGCGAAATTGCCGTTCATCAAAAACTCACTCCTGTGCGAGAAGCCCTGGTTGGTAAAAAAGTTTTGCTGGTGGATGATTCAATCGTTCGTGGCACAACTTCACGTCGCCTGATTAGTTTATTGAAAGAGGCCGGCGCCAAGAGTGTCGTGCTAGTGAGTACTTGTCCTCCCATCACCAATCCATGTTATTTCGGAATCGATTTTCCTAACAAAGAAGAATTGGTTTCGGCCCGTTTAAGTCCTGAAGCTCTCGCCCTAGAGCTGGGTGCTGAGCGAGTTATTTTTCAGACTCATGAAGATTTGCAAGAAACCCTTAAAGGCACTCCACTTTGCACCGGTTGCCTCACAGGAGTTTACCCTCATGATATCACGGCCGCAGCCGAACGCTTCCGTGCTCGTCGTGATAATGCTCGGAGTACTCATGAAAACCTATGAAGGTTCGTCAAAAAATGTTCATGTCGCTGATGATAACAAGTCTGCGGTCTTTGAGTTTACCGACAAATATTCTGTCTTTGACTGGGGTGGCATGCCCGATACCCTTGAGAATAAAGGTGTCGCCCTCGCGTTAATGGGAAAAATCTTTTTTGAGCTTTTAACTAAAAAAGGAATTTCTAATCACTACCAAGGACTAGAAGCTGCAGCACAAGGCTTGAGTAATCGCATGAAAGTAGAAGCGGTGGCTGTTCACTGGCCGCCCAAGACTGAC
>JBIKNE010000467.1:0-2548 GCA_044358855.1 Bacteriovoracaceae bacterium
TACATCAAAGACCCAGGACAAGTTTTCGCAATTGCCCAAGCAAAAAATCTCTGTTGTTCAGGAAATATTGTTCAAGGTAATGTCATTCATGATCTCTTCATTCCTTTGCAAGACGGAAATCGCCTTCCTCAAGGAAAATCGCGCCGTTTCGCTTATCGTACAGACGCAATTGATAACAATTCTGAAACAGGCTCAATTGGAGATATTTACGACGCTGGCCTTCGCTGGAATACACATTTCTATTGTGCTCCGGCCGACTACACTCCACCAGGCCAACAGCAACAAAACTAATTCCAGAGCATTAACACCAATATTGTGGCAAGAATTAATCGATAAGCCGTAAACCATCCCAGATGAATGCGTGCGATTAACTTCATAAAATAATGGATTGTTAAAAAACCAATCACAAACGATGTAACAACACCGGTAAAAAGAATCGTCCAACTCTGCTGACCTGCTTGGAGGCCATGCTTGATTTCTGGGATTTCAAAAATTACTCCCCCAAAAATAACTGGTATTGATAATAGGAAAGAAAAAGCTCCCGCCTCTTTACGATCAATTCCGCGCATAAAAGCAGCTGACATCGTGATACCGGATCGACTGACTCCCGGAAAAATGGCGAGCGCTTGAGCGAAGCCTATAAAGGCAGCATCCTTAATTTGCCAACCTCTTGAAAAGAAACCTTGCCCTCGCTCAGGTGAAGCATATTTCCGCTGGAGAATATCAGCACCCCATAACAAAATTCCAAAGAATGCCTGATTAAAAGCAATGAACCATGGATTTCTTCCGAAATCGCTAAAAGGTTTAAAACAAAAAATAAAAATGACTGAAACAACCGTTGAGATAATAAAATTTCTGATGAAATGGTGCTCAGGCATTTGCGAGCGATAATTTGTGAGAGCCGGCCATAGCTCGAAGAGTAGCTTGGTTATTTGAACACGAAAATAGATGACTACAGCAAGCGCTGTCCCAATATGCATACAAAGATCGAAAACGACTCCAGGATCCTTTAATTCCATAAAGAACGGCAGCAGAGCAAGATGACCACTAGAGCTGACGGGCAAGAATTCAGAAACACCTTGAATCAAACCATAAACAAAGGCCGTTAATAGATCCATTAAGGTGCCTTTACTTCAGACTGAAAGAACGAACTATTAGCAGCTTCAAAATGTCCCTTCATCTCAATAAGCTTGTCTCTTAGCTTGCTAAGATTTTCATGCGTTTCTGGAGATATCTTGCGTTGCTTAGAAAGCTTATCTAATACTTCCACCACATTCTTAAGCGACTGCAGAAGAGGCTTTCTTCCGAAATCAGTTTCAGCTGATTGAACAAGAATTGTTGCCGCTTCAAAATATGCACCATAAATTTTTTCAAAATTAATTACATCTACTTTCTTGCCCGCTGCGGTTTGAGCGATGACATCAATAACCAATGGTAGGCCCTCTATCGTAGGATTTTGAGGTATATCCCATAATGAACGTGACCAAAGCTCCTTGCGAGCAAGCTTCACAGCATTTCCACGCTCCTTCGGTGAAGCATAGTTAACACGAAACAATCGTCCATCACCAAACTCAAGAGGAATCATGATGTCAAAAGGCTTCACCCCTGGAACTTCATAAACCAGCATACTGCTTTTTCCATAGCGAGCGACACTCCATTCAGCTTCAGAAACTTTTCCCACCAGTAACTGTAATTCTTTTCTAAATTCAATAGGCCCTTTAAGCAGAGGACCATAAGTCAAAACATGCTCAAGATAAGAATCAAGTGATAAACGAAATGAAACCTTAATAAATTCTTCTAGCTCGGCCCCAAAAGTTAATTGCTGAGCATCTGACAATTTAAACTTAAGTGAAGAATTACCGGATATTTTATGCGCCTGAACAAATGACCAAAGCGTGGGAAAATTGGCCTGCAACATTGGATTGTGAGCTAGCCCAATTGATAGCAGCCTCTCCCAACGGAACGTTCCATGCAACACCAACGGAATAGTCGAACCCTTTTGATGATAAAAAGCCAAAGTCGGCGTAAGGCTTCTTCCCTTAGTTGATTGAGTCCACGAAAAACGAGGTAGCACTTTCCAAGAATCTTTGGGTAACACAAATTGGGCTCTAAACCACTCAGATGAAGTCGTTTGCATCTCTACGACCACAGTCTCTTTCTTTCCGGATTTTGGAATTATTGCTTCAGATAACAAAATCTCATTGGGCTCTTCGAGGCCACTAAACAACGGCGCAAGTGACAAACAAATAAGTGTCACAGGAATGAAAAGGAGCCAGGAAATCAGCATGGCACCTTTGGATGTAGAAATGATGTGTGAAAAAGTAATGAGTTCCTTAACTGAGCGGCGAGAAAAAAGTGTGGGCAAATCAAAAATGATAAACGCCCAAGTAAACACTCCTATTGACTCTCGCAAAACGCCTCTTATACGAACCGATAAAAAATTTCCGAAGGCCCTTATTCCACTCATCCATTGTCCGAGACTTACACCTAAGACAGCAGTAAAAAGAATACGAATCGTAAAATAAAGACTTACGAGATGACTTAGGAA
>JBIKNE010000468.1:0-2545 GCA_044358855.1 Bacteriovoracaceae bacterium
AGCATTGGGCGCAAGATAGATGCCTTTCTCTAAAAGCACCTTAAAGAGCTCATAGAAGCGCGGCATGAGATTTTCTGGAATCTGGGTGATGTTATTGAGTTTTTGCTTTGTCGGTGCCGCCCAGAAGAGTGAACCAAAACGCTGCACGCTATAGTCGGCGAACCCATGGCCTTCGCTCCACTCATTCAACAAAGCAACAACGGCCGCACTTTGCTGATCGAGGCGCTGATAAGCTTCTGATGTGAGTTTTTTCATGTTCGCCAAACCAGCAGCCATCGCCACAGGATTTCCTGACAAAGTGCCGGCCTGATAAACAGGCCCGACTGGTGCGAGGAATTCCATGTGAGCGCGCTTTCCAGCGACGGCTCCCACCGGCATACCACCACCAATAATTTTTCCGTAGGTCACCAGATCAGGTATGACACCTGTGAGACAGGCCATGCCACCAAAATGCACGCGAAAGCCTGAGATCACCTCATCAAAAACCAACAGTGCGCCGTACTTATCACACAGGCGACGCAGGCCTTGGAGATATTCCTTCGTTTGCACGAGAAGGCCATTATTCGCCGGTAGAGGTTCAATAAAAATGGCGGCGATCTGATTGGGGTGAGCTTTGAAACAATCTTCGATTGCTGCCAAATCGCCTAGTTCAGCAATGAGTGTATCTGCCGCTTGTTTAGCTGTGACACCCTTGGAACTTGCATCAGCAGTCCCAGCAAGGCCTGAGCCGGCCTTAATCAACATGCCATCGAGATGGCCATGATAGCAGCCGTTGAATTTAATAATTTTTTCGCGATTGGTGATTCCGCGTGCGAGGCGAACCGCCGTCATGACAGCTTCCGTTCCTGAGTTCATGAAACGGACTTGATCAATAAAGCACAGACGATCCACCATGTATTCCGCGAGTTCAAGTGAGTATTTCTCACAAGCTCCATAACTCCAGCCGCGCTCCAGCGCGCCTTCGATGGCTTTTTTTACATCTGGGTCTTTATGGCCATGAATCAAGGGGCCAAAGCCCATACAGAAGTCGACGTAGTTTTTACCGTCTTCATCCCAGATCATCGCTCCATCTGCACGATTGATAAATCGTGGTGTGGTGTGAAGACCCTTGAAGGAGCGAACCGGTGAATGTACTCCACCAGGAACATATTTCTTTGATTTTTCAAAAAGCTCATTTGAGTTCATAGCAGTCCCGTGAGTAGAAGAAATTCATTTGAGTCGGTCAGTGCCGTCGCCTCAATATTATTTTGTTTGAAACTTTGCATGGTCTTGCCTAGACCACAGAAATGACGGGCGTTTTTTAATTCCGGTACTTCCGCGAGATAGGCTTCAAATTGAGGGTAACTCGACCACCAGGCGTGGGTGACAGTCTCCAGCTTTTCAATTTGTTCTTGAGTGAGTGGTTTCATCTTATGTTCGTAAGCAGCAATTACCTCACCAATCGGTGATTGTGAATTCTTGTGAGTTAGTACTTTCCAATCATCACCTTCGAGCATCAATTGCAGTGCTTTGGAGATTTTAAGTTTTACTAGTTCTCCATGTCCCATACTGTCGGCGCCGCCGTGAACCCATAGGCCTTTTGCTACTAACTTTTTACGTGTCTCAGGGCCGGCCGCCCACAAACTGGCGGGTTGCTCGGTCACTGCATCGAGAGCATGGCCCGTCGTCACAAAAACATGAGATTTTTTGAGATCAAGCTTCACGGGCAGTGCTGTTTTAATAAAGTTTTCATCACAAAGTGCTTTGGCATGTTTTCCTTGGCCCAAAAAAACCTGACGAACTTGTTCCATAGCAACAGTTGCGCCTTCACGTTTTTTGACTCGGATATCTTTGCCATCGGTTTCGCCACGATGATAGTGCAAGAAATCTCCATCCATCTCGCGCACATGTATTCCAACTGCGAGATGGCAGCCACCACCGTAAGATTTAAAGGCGAGGCGTTCACGACGGACTTCTTCGGCTGTTCGCTCGTGATGAATCTTTTTTAAAATCGCTTCGAGCTCAGGATTATCTCCACGAGTTTCAATCGCTAATGCTCCTTGCGCCGCTGCCGTTGGGAAAATACTCAGTGGAAGAATTGCGAAAGTGAGTCCATCTAACAGCGTGGATAATTCTTTAAGTGAACTGTCGAGTTGCGCTAAGCGATCGACTCCGGCGAGGGCCAGTGTGATGGCGTGGTATTTATCATCTTTGAGTTTTTGGATGCGAGTATTGATGTTGCCACGAAGTGTTTCGCATTTCACGCTAGGTGAGCCTGGTAAAAAGGCCGGCAGATCACGTGTGAGATTGACGATGCGTCTGGGTGAACTGGTGCCAACAATAAAATCACCGCTCCAGTTTTTGAGTTTCTCTACGGTAGATTTTTTAATAAGCAAAACATCATGAGCATAACGACGCTCAGTGATGGTCGCGAGTTTAATTCCTTCGGGGCGATCAGAGCCTAAGTCTTTATAGGAGTGCACCACCATATCGACTTTTTTGGTGAGAAGAGCTTCATCGAGCTCTTTAGTGAAAAAATCTTTGCCTTCGAGTTGCCACAGTGGTC
>JBIKNE010000469.1:0-2542 GCA_044358855.1 Bacteriovoracaceae bacterium
CGGATTTTGTTCGACTAGCGCAATAATTTTTTCTCGAAGCATATTACCTTCGATTTTTTCTGGATTCAGTTTGTCTTCAATAGAAGGAAGCACATCCTCAAGACCTGGCAACTTCTGGTTGGCTTGAATTTTTTCAAGCTCTTCCAAGGTGCGAGGAAGGAAGTCTTCGATTGATTCAACAGTGTTCTCAGTAAGCCATTGGATGAATGGACGGACGACCATGAAGAAGAACAAGGTAATCAAGGCACCGATCATGAGGTACTTGGTTACGTTCTTTAAGATCTCGCGGTTTTCACGAGCGCGCATGATGGCTTCAATCTCTGCCAAGTCCTCTGTCGCAAATTCCATATTCTTGATAACAAGCTTGTCACCACGAGCTGCATTTACACCAATAGCGCTTGAAACAATCTGTTGAAAGTTCGCAAGCTCTGCTTCAGACCATGCCTGGTACTTCGTTACCGCCAAGCCTTCATCATTAAGAACAGTTTGACCTTCTTTGTCTTTAACAGGCACTCGTTTGCCATCCAACATCACAGCAACACTGATTTGTTGAACATCAGCTGTCGGTTTTTTGCTGCGTACGACAGTGGTCGGAACATTGTAGTTACGAGTGACAAGGCTTCTGTCTACATCGTTACGTGTCTCAGGGATGCCTGGTTGAGGTTGTTCGCCAGGAAGATTTGAACGTGCGCCCGGAATACCTTGTGGAGATGGGCGTACACCCTGCATCTTTTGTTCGTTCTTCACTTCAGAAACAACCGCCGAGTTTTCTTGATCGTACTGAGTCTGAGTCGAAGTTGATTCAGTGAAGTCCATCTTAACAGTGACTTTAGCAATGACTTTTCCGCTACCGACTACGCGAGCAAGAATGTCTTCAATACGCTTTTCATATTGATCATTCATCTTAGTTTCAAGCGCAATACGATTTGCCGTCTGCGTACTCATACTATCGCCATCATTTTCAGATAGCTTTTTACCACGGCTATCGATCACCACAACATGGTGGCTACGCATGCCATCAACTGAAGAAGCCACCAAACTCTGGAGACCTTTAATCTCATCAGCAGTCATGGTTACACCACGCTCAACATCGAGAACGATTGAGGCAGAAGGTGGTTTGCGTTCAGTAACGAATGGACTTGAATCTGGAATTGATAAGTGAACGCGAGCACGCGCGACACCGCGAAGATGCATGATGGTCTTAACTAATTCGCCTTCGAGCGCACGTTGCTTGTTAATCTTTTGGACAAATGAAGTGGTACCAAAGCTTTGCTTATCAAAGATTTCGTAACCAACCGTATTAGAGAAGTCGACGCCTTTTTTGGCAATTTCTAAGCGCCAGATTTCAACTTGTTCCTCTGGAACAAGAATCGTCTTACCTTCGTCTTTGATTTGATAATCAATCTTACCTTCTTCGAGAAGTCTGGCGATAGTAGCCGAGTCTTCTTTAGCAAGATCGGTATAGAGAACTTTATATTGTCCTTTTCCTGCCCACATCAAGACGCCTGCGAACATGGCGATGATAAGACCTGTTACTGCGATGACACCGATCTTTCGACCAGTTTCAAGCGCGCGGAAAAACTCAATAAAGTTGGTCAGCGTATTTTGTAAGAAACCGTTCAATGGACCCTCCTGGTCTCATTTGTTATCATCAAGGCCATCCTGGCCTATTAGATCTGCATTCTCATTATCTCTTTGTACGCATCTATCACTTTTGAGCGTACTTGGTTCATCGCTTTGAAAGCAATTTCCGCTTTCTCTACTGCTAAAAGTGTTTCGTGAAGATCTCTACTCTCTCCACTTGCCAGCTTTTGCATTGAAACATCTGCATCGTTCTGCAAAGCATTCACTTTACCGATCGAATCTTGTAAAAAATCACCGAAAGTCTTGCTCGTTTCACCTGTCCTCTCGACTCCTGGAGTCTCAAGGTGGCTCATCTGGTCTGCAAGCTCGTTGCCAACTTTCTTTGCCCAACCACGAGCGTCGCCAGTACCTAAGGTTTGATCAAGCTGCGAGATATTTTTAATCATGCGCTACTATCCCTAGTTCTTACCAATCTCAAGCGTTTTTAGCGCCATTGATTTGGTGGTGTTAACTGCCGAAACGTTCGCTTCATACGCCCGTTGCGCTTCAATCATGTCTGCCATCTCTTGCATCACGTTGATGTCTGGATAAGCGACATAGCCGTCTTTATTAGCATCTGGATGAGAAGGTTCGTACTTCAAGATGGGTGGCTTATCGCTGTTCACGACCTCAGTCACGTGAACTGTCTGGGCCTTCTCGTCTAGTTCGCCTTCAAGAATTTCAGCGAAACTATCTCGAGCTGGCTCAGAACCAAAAACCACTTCTTTTTTACGATAAGGGCCACCTTCAGCGGTACGCGTAGTTTGCGCATTCGCAATATTAGATGACACGCTTTCCATACGTTTGCGCTGGGCCGCGAGGCCGGAAGCACTAATTCGTAAGCTGGTTAAAAGATCCATGCGTTATCCTTACTTCTCACTATTGAGCGCGTACTTCATTAAGCCCAGCTTCTTATTAA
>JBIKNE010000470.1:0-2538 GCA_044358855.1 Bacteriovoracaceae bacterium
CGCCAAACCTTCTTCACCCAAATCACTTTGGATAAATTCGAGAACTTCTCGACCACGCTCACCGATCATAGCAATTACGTTGATGTCGGCTGTCGTGTTACGAGCGACCATTCCCATCAAGACAGATTTACCTACACCAGAGCCGGCCATTATAGCTAAGCGCTGGCCTTTGCCTGCGGTGATAAACGAATTAATTGATTTAATACCCACATCAAGTGGTTCGCGAATCGGTGGGCGATCTAAAGGGTTCATCGGCTGGCCGTAAATCGAGCGTGTCTCGAAGGTTCCTTCTAGTGGCCCCTTGCCATCCATCGGACGGCCCTGGAAATCAAGCACACGACCAAGCATAGCATTGCTGACTTTAAGCTCAGTCACAATGTCTTTGAGATAAATTTTTGTTTCTGAATTGATTCCTGAAAGCTCGTGATAAGGCATCACCATGCACTTGCCGTTTTGTAGAGCGACTACTTCTCCGAGCGAGCGATCACCTTGTTCAGTTTCAAACTCAACATGTGAGCCAAGAACCGCCCTTGGAATGCTCGCTTCATAAACCATACCGCGCGTTGAAACAATCTTACCTATGCGTTGCCAAGGGACGCGATTTTCAGTCCACTTCGAAATATCTCGCAATTGAAGCGAATCAGACATGATTCACCACGGTTTCATACATCTTATCAATCGTTTGAAAGAGAGCTTCAGGCGTTGAGTCAAGAATGCCGTTTTCAGTTTCAAGAATGACTCCGCGCCCTTTCATATCGACGTCTGGCTCGATACGAAGATTAGTCAGCGAACCTAGACGTTTTTCTAGATCTGCAATGACCTGAGGCATATGGGCGAAGTCATCAGGGTGAACGCGCAAAGTAATATTTTGACGCTGATTCATCTCCAAGATCATTCTTTCTATGAGTTTTGGAAGATAAGCTTCATCCTTAACTTCTTTAAGTACCAGCCACTTCACCAAGCGTTTACTCATCTCGTAAATATCACTCTTATGAGCTTCAAGGCGTGATTCACATTGCTGACGAAGGTCAACTAACATGTTTTCCACTTCATCGATCTGTTTCGCATGCTTCTCCATTGCATCCCGCATGGCTGCATCAGCACCTTCCATGCGTCCCTTCTCAATTCCTTCGCGATAAGCCTGGTCACGCATTTCACGAATGCGCTGCTCAACTTCTTTATTAATTCTCGTTTCAAGATCATCTTTCTCTTGAGAACTCAAACCACGCATATCTCGCACAATGGCATCGATCTTAAACTGTGTCTTAGCCTCTGCTTCACGTTCAGAGCGGATAATCTTAGATGTTGGTTTCGTATTTTGAGATGCCAGTCCCGTAAGATCACGAAACTCAAAATTCTTATAGCCGCCCACAGTTTCACTGGCTTCTTCAAAAGCAGTGAAACTGAATGGCTTAACTTCTTGTGAACCTGTTCGCTTTTCCATTTTCTCCCCTTATCAGACGAAGGAATCACCTTCACCGCCACGAGCGATGATAGCTTTACCTTTGACCTCAAGGTCTTTAAGCTGCTGCACGATTTCTTGTTGTGCTTTCTCCACATCCGAAACTTTCGTTGGGCCCAAGCTCTCCAAGTCTTCTTTGAGAAGAGTTGCCGCCCGGTTCGACATGTTCTTAAAGAGCTTCGTTTTAACTTCTTCAGGAGCCGTTTTAAGAGCCACAGTAAGCTTCTGATTGTCCACTGACTTGAGAAGCTCTTGAATACCTTTGTCGTCGACGAAGATGATATCTTCAAAGACGAACATAAGTTTCCTGATTTCTTCTGCCAATTCTGGATCTTTTTCTTCCACGCGCGCCATGATGCTCTTCTCAGTGTTTTTATCCATGAGGTTAAGCATATCGGCGATAGGTTCAACACCACCCAATTGTTGCGTATCAATTGAACCGAGTGTTGAAAGCTCTGTTTTGAGTACATCATCCAACTGGGCAATAAGCTCAGGTGAAACGAAGTCAAGATTAGCCACACGAAGAACCACTTCTGCCTGAAGTCCTTCTGGTAGCTTACGAAGTACATCCATTTTCTTCTCAACAGGTAAGTGAGCGACGATAAGAGCAATCGTTTGTGGATGTTCGTTAATCAGGAAGTTCGCAAGCGTACGCGTATCCACCAATTCAAGCGATTCAAGTGTGTTGGTATTTCCGACGTCCACCACTTGACCCAAGAGTTGCTTGGCACGATCTTCACCCAAAGTAGAAAGAATAAAGTCGCGGCCTTTGTTTTCAGCAAACAAGAGTTCTGCGTCTTCATTAATGGAGCTATAGAATTCTTCGAGCACTCGCTTCACCATCCAAATCGGTGATTTCGAGATCGTCGACATGCTGTTGATCATCCGCTTTACGTCGTTATCCTTCATATGTTTGAAGATTAACTTCGTTGCACTGGGGCCCAGCGCAGAAAGCAGAATAGCGGCCTTTTCTTGGCCGCTTAGGAGCTGATACTCAACATCAGGATCTAGGTTCGGTTGTTCTTCCGTAGCCATTTCTCTCCCCTACCTGCTAAGCGATCTCTTTCTGTCCTTCA
>JBIKNE010000472.1:0-2529 GCA_044358855.1 Bacteriovoracaceae bacterium
TAAGCGAAACTTTTTGGAATATGACTCAACCGGTGGAGTTGGGCCGGATGACGTTCAACAGCTTCAGGAGTTTGTGCAGGAGTTTCAAGCAATAGTGCGAACACATACCAATTTAAGCTTTTAGCTCTGATGGAGTTCTTGTGTCTGTGCGAACGTGATTCAAGAAAGATTGGATAAATTCCGGATCACTTAAGCTGGAAGTTAAATCTTTTCCTAAATTCTTGAAGGCTTCTTGGTAGAAGGCGATTTCGAACTGTTTATCCATAAAGCTTTTATGAACCGGAAGGCGAGTGCGCCAATGGGACTTGGAGGCAAAGTAGGTCGGTAGATAGTTTAAAATGTCGTGTGCGCTTCGAGGCGTGAGACCTACTGAGATATGCATAGATTCAGTTTGCGTGCGGGCGACATGACACCAGCCCGAGGGAATATAGAGCCAGTCGCCGGCCTGCAGTGTGACCTGAATTTCAAATGGCGTAATTTCGCGCTCAAATTGCAAATCTTTGGGCATCGATCCCGCTAACGGATGAGGGTGAAGAGCGTTGGGTCTGATCTTGTATTCCTTGCTACCGACCGATTGAATGATAAAGACTTCCTCTACATCAAAGTGCCAACCAAAGGCGTTATGTCCTTCAGGGGTGCAGTAGAGCTGAATGTCCACCGGAGTGTGAAACGAACGAGCGAAATCATCTGCCAGCTCTCTTAAGAGCGGACTGAATTTTTCGGCATTTCGCAGCAAAAGTGTGTCGCCTTGTTGGTAAAGACCGATGGCATCTTCAAAGTTTACTGGTGCGCTCACTATCTTGCCTTCATGCAACAATTGCAAATCCGCAAGTCCTGCCTGAAAAACATCCTGGGCCTTCTCCCAATCAAGCCAACAGTAATCCTTGGCCCCTCCAGCACTGGAGTGAGGGAACTGGCTGAAGTTGCGCTCCAGGAAAGTGGAGAGGGATGTGGTACCGAGAATCTTTCTAGAATTTGCATCGACCGAATCTAGCCTGAGGTCTCTTATAAGGTCTTTTGGATTGATGTGTAGATTTGTTCACAATTTTCTGCACTTAGCCTTACCCTTGCCACGGGTACCTTTCGGGCCTATCTTATTACTGTGCCATTTCGGGGGTGCCCTGGTTTCGACGGGGGACTAGACGAATTGAGTGCGTGCAGTGGTTGATCGCCCGGCCACTAAAAAAGGCGATCAAATTTTATTCGGCAACGAATATGCAATGGCTGCTTAATTAGTTTTTAACTAATTGGTACCTGAGGGGCCGGCACCGATAACAAAAAGCCGGTAAAGAGGTCGTGGGGGGACCTCGGAAATCTAAGCCTTCAAGTGATCAGTCGGTAAACACTAAAGCACCGAGGGTTTGTCAGTTCCACAAAAATTGAAAAAAGTGTTTATGCTTACTCATAAACTACGCACGTAGTACTCTCTCTCAGAAGGTCCTTCGGACGCGGGTTCGATTCCCGCCACCTCCACCATTAATCGCAAGCGAACCACCGTCCAGTGGTGGTTCGCAAACGGTAAAAATCATTGAGAAATTATTTTTGAAAGGGTGTTCGCCTATCGATGGTCTAGGTCAGATGCTAGATGGAGTCGAACTCTGAAACCTAAATATTCTTAAAATATGCCTCATAGGCCTCAAGAAATATAGACCTAGGCCTTCTAGCGATGGGTTCACTTTTGGACGTTACTTTTTTTATGCGATCAACTCTAAAAACTCTCACGTCATCCCTCAGGTAATCCCAACCAAGCAAATACCAAACTGGCCAATTCAGTAAGAGGAAGTGAGGATCAAAATCTCGATTGGTTTCTACCTTTTTTTCATCCACATATTTAATCTGAATTTTTTCTGTTTCAAAGAAAGATGACATGACATCGTTCCAAACAAGATCAGATGCTTTTGTAAAATTGGTGAGCACTTCAGTGGATGCAGTCTTTCCGATCAGAATTCTCTTTCTTAGTTCAGCGATGTTTTTTCTTTGATCTTCGGGAAATACGTTAGCTATTTTTTGCTTTAGATCTTTTGCTCCAAGATCGTTGGTAGTCTGAGTTAAGGCTTCAGTAACACTTAAAGACAAAAGTAATGAGATAGCTTCCTTGTTAGATAGATTCAATTTTTCGATGCCCCATCTACCGCTTAGCCTTATACCACCACCACGACCTCTATCCGTTTCGATTGGGTAGCCTGCTTCTTGAAGTTCGCTCAGGTCCCTCATTAAAGTCCTGTGTGAAACTTCAACTTCTTCTGCAAGAGTATTAGTAGTCCAGTGCTCATCAGAGCGTAAAAGGCCAAGTAGCCTGCTGAATCGATCATTTTTGGATTTTAAGTTACCTTTTCCCATAGAAAGCACCTTAGCATAAAATATGCCTTAAAATGACATAATTACCAGTAGGGTATTTGTAACCAAGGAGTAATTATGAATAAAAACGCTACCCAAGGCTTTGAAATAGGCTTTTTCAAAAGGAAGAATGGAGTCACAGAAGAAAAAATGCTGCTAGCGAACAAGGCCATGGAGGAACTCTTTCTCCTT
>JBIKNE010000471.1:0-2529 GCA_044358855.1 Bacteriovoracaceae bacterium
GAGTTCTTTATCGTTCAGTAACCAATCAGCTTTCATTCATTAATTTGAGCCGCCGATAATTCCATAAATGTCGGCTTCTGTAGCTTCCTCACAAATCAGTTTTATCTTTTTCCCATTTGGTAGCATCAGATCTGCTAAACCACCCTCTAGGGCGATAGTGAGATTCAACCCTTCAAACGAGCAGGCGTCACGATAGATCATGATGTGCATCATGTCGCAGAAACGATCTTGCGAGACGACCAACACACCAATCTCTCTGAGCAAAATATCTGAGGGAAGATTCAGGCGGTTGAGGTTAGCCGTTGCACGCGGAGAAGCACCCACGCAAAGCCACGAGTCACCCTCTGCCGAGCGAGCTGGATTTGATAGGGCAACTAGGGCGATGAAGGCGACGATAAGTTGAATTGTTTTCATAATTCCTCTCTATGAGATGTTTTTTCGATAAAACAGATTTATCTAACCCCACAGCGCTTATCTATCAGGAACGAACAAATCGGTCACCAAAGTAACCGCACCCATGGCCGGCACTGAACTTGAAGATAATTAAGCTAAATCGAGGGTTCGAATTATGAAAACGCTGCCTAAAATAGCGCTTGTTTGTGTATTTTTAAGTAGTTACTCCGCTGCGGGGTCAACACTCCTTATGAACACCGCTCCGACAGATGTGCAAAGCTTGGTCACTGACCAGTCGCTGATAAATGTTTCTGAGGCCCGCGAAGTATGCCGCCAACTCACAGACGACGATGTTATCTCTCATAAAGGCTATCCAGTCCCCAAGCGCTCTAAGGGTGTCAAACGCCACGTGAAGCATCTCTGTGAGCGCGTAGATATGCTGATCTGGCAAGAATCAACCGTTTTGACTGAAGATATGAACGCGCTCTATGAGATGCGTCTGTTACAAGCGTCGTTGCTCCAAAAAGGAAAAGTCGACGCTATTGGAATGACCTTGAGAGGCAAACTCTCGATGGGTCTCTATTCCGTACTCACCCCTTTCGCTCTTAAATTTAAAAATCGTATCGGCAAAAATGAAGCCGGAAACCTAGCTTTAACAAAGCCATTAAGTGAGTACACGGTTGATGAACTCGCACTTTTGAATCCAAAGAATTCACCCTTCTTTGAACTCAATACCAGCAAAGAAATGCACAAACGTTTTGGAGATCTCGCCAAGAAGAAAAAAATTGATGAACGCGAAAAGATGGTCATTGTATTTGATTCAGTCAGTGATAACGGCAGTGCTCCCAAGATCAAAGCGATTGATTCTCTCAATCAAGAAGATGAATGGTCTCTCAAGTGGGGCGATGAAATACATACGGACGTTGTTGGTTCTCGCCTCTTTGCCGCCCTAGGCTTTGACGTGGATCATCCGTACTATCGCACTCGTGATGATCTCTATGTTGTTTTTCCGCAAGGAAATCTTGATAACAATGCCGATGACATGCTTAAACGCATTCGTCAGAACTTCAATATCGATGTCAGTAACTTCGTTTCCAAAACGGGCATCGTGAATGAAGAGGATATTGCCAACAATCCTGAATTAAAAAACTATAAAGGTCTGCCTTATGTCACATTTATTGAGTGTGCTATTGAAGGTCGCCCAGACCGTGTTAAGCGTATGGGTTCTATCGTACCGGATCAAATCGGTAATGCCGATCGTCGCGAATTACGTGGAGCACTTCTCGCCCATATGTGGATCGACAACTGGGATGTACGCGAAGAGAACACCCTCATATCAGTGAATCATTTAGGAAAGTATAAATACGAAACTCGTGGAGCCTTCAGTGACCTCGGTACTTCACTCGGTGTTAAGTTGACGCTTCATAAAGGTGATTTTCGCGTCGGTCTTCCTAATCAATTCGGCTGGAATTTAGTTAAGCGTGACTCTGATAAGGCCATCTCATTTCATGGAGTCATGAATTCTAGAATGGCGCCTTACAAGAATGCCACTTATGCAGATCTTAAGTGGATGGCCCATCAGATTGCTCGCATCGATAAGACTGCCTTGGAAAAAATCTTAGAAAAGTCAGGTTGGCCGAAAGATATTCAGAAAATTTATTTCCATAAATTGGCCTCTCGACGCGCTCAGATTCTTGAGGGTTTTGATATCGTTGATGCAAATCCGATTAAGTTTGAAACCGATTTAAATTTTGAACACAATGGTGAAGTAGTGGTCAAAGACGGTCGTCTGGTTAAAGACATCGACACTGACAAACACCCTATTGGATTCCGTAACACCCGTGGCCGAGTTCGTAATTACGGGAGGTCTTTATGAAAAATCTAATCGCTTCAGTGGTTCTTCTTCTCTCTATTGCTGTGGCCCGCGCCCAGACAGAAGAGCAACGTAAATATGTTTTTCCCAATCTCAATGAGTCTACTCTGCAAACTGTTGATGGTGGATCCGTTTTGAATGGTCTGACGATAAAAAAACACTCGGTCTATGAGTATTATGATCTCTATCTCGATACTGAGGAACTCGATCTGCTTAAAATGAATTTAAGTCTTCGCATTAGAAAACGTGATTATGGCAATGGC
>JBIKNE010000038.1:0-9601 GCA_044358855.1 Bacteriovoracaceae bacterium
ATATGATTGTGATGGTATTTGAAATTGCTTTCAGCTTCTTAGGCATGTTCGTGATTGCTTACTTCTCTCGCACTCGCGAATTCCGCGCTGACAAAGGTGGGGCCAACTATGCTGGCCGTCAGAAGATGATCGCTGCTTTACGTCGCTTGAAGACAAAATTTGAAATGGTGGATCCCAATACGCCGGAGAACTTTGCTTCTATGAAGATTTCATCGAAGAAGGGTTTGATGAACTTCTTGTCGACTCACCCAAGCCTCGATGATCGTATTGCCGCTCTTGAGCGCGCTTAAAATTTCGGTAGTTCACGCGCCTGGTGATATTCATTCATCAGGCGCTTCACTAAATCTGCCACCGTTGGAATATCTTTAACTAATCCTGCAATCTGGCCTATTTCAAGCTCACCTTGAGTAAGATCACCTTCCAGCATGCCTTTTTTGGCGCGGCCATGGCCCAAGCTTTTTTCCAGCGTCGCCTTATCAGCGCAAGTTTCTTCCAGCGCTTTGATCTCTTCATAAAAGGGATTTTTTAATAAGCGCACAGGAACTGAGCGTTTCATCATCAGCATGGTGTCAGTGGGGCCAGCATTGACTATGGCATTTTTGAAATTGTCATGAGCGCTTGCCTCAACTGTTGCCACAAAGCGAGTACCTATTTGAACAGCGCTGGCACCTAAGGCGAGTGCTGCCGCTATCGCTCTACCATCAGCGATTCCACCGGCGGCAATGACCGGAATCTTTACGCTATCTACCACTTGAGGAATGAGGGCCATGGTGGTGAGTTCATCACGGCCGTTGTGGCCTCCGGCCTCAAAGCCTTCCGCTATAATCGCATCGACTCCGGCGGCTTCACATTTTTTTGCCAGCTCAGGAGTAGAAACAACATGGATGACATAGGCCCCGGCATTTTTTAATTTTTGCGTATAGAGCTTTGGAGATCCAGCGGATGTAATAAAAATACGAATTCCTAAACTAAGAGCGACATCAATTTGCTCTTCAGTTTTTTCATACAAAAGAGGCACGTTTACCGCCAGACTTTTTTTAGTCAGCGTTTGCGCTTTAAGAATATGCTCACGTAAAAGCTCGGGTTTCATTGAGCCCGCACCAATCACACCGAGAGCTCCAGCATTAGCAGCAGCTGCGGCCAGTTTTGCGCCTGAGACCCACACCATACCGGCCTGAATGATAGGAGTAGTGATGTGGAGTGCTTTTAAGAGTTGATTCATAGAGTGTCCATTAAGTCGGCGTCACTTAAAGCTAGAATACTATGATTTTGAAGTTGTTCAATCAATGCTGCATCACTAGGCATCTGCCAGCGCGCACGAGTTGATGAGCGCTTTTGAGCAAAGCTCTCTCCAGGTGAGACTCCCCAGCCAGCAGCGATGAGGGCCTTACGAATGGAGATACTCGCCGAATAAGTAGAAAGATAGGCGCCAGGAACTGAGATTGAGCCTAATAGAGCGAACCATTCTTTTGTCCAAAGTGTCGGATTGCGCTTGGGAGAAAATGCATCTTGGTAGATGGCATGCACGGGTGAAATTTGAGAAGCAAAAAGCGGCAGAGCTGTGCGGGCATCACCGATGAGAATTGTGAGTTCAAAACCTTCGCCGAGTTCTTGATAGAAGGTAACTTGATCAATCTCTTTTTTAATTGCTTGTGGAGCGGCCCATTTGACCAGCTCTTCATCGATCTCGAGAGAGGTAAAACGCAAAAAACTGCTATTCAGCGAGCACGCTAATCGTAGCGTTTCACGGAAACCCAGGCCGGTACCAAAACCTACTTCTAAAACATGGGTAAGTTTTTGACACTGGAGCAAAGCTTGTATGTGACAGCCTTTGAGATAATGCTTGAGTGTTTCCTCTCGGGCGCCGGCAGAGGAGTGACAGGCCTCAGAAAAGCGCTCAGAAAAAAGTGTCCAAGTTCCATCTTGAGTCTCTCGAAGCTGATGTCCTTTCGGGGGGAGCATAATAACCCTCATCATTTTTGTCTTAATAGGCATAAGGCCAGAAGCCCTAAGGGGTCAAGAACTCGAATGAATCAAACTTGTGTTGCCTCAAAAAAATGGCGCCGTTTGGCTAAGTTTTTTAACGCACTCATGGAAGCAACTCCAGGAAATGATTAGCTAATTAGGCAAAGGCATGATTTTGGGAGCGTTTGACTCGGGTTTCTGAGCGAAACTCAAGATATCAGGAAAAGAAGCCGACAAAGATTTAGGAGAATTGTTTATGTTTCGACTATTAGCACTGGGCCTATGCTTTTTTTCCACATTTTCACTGGCCGGTAGCGGTGGTGCAGGTGGCACGGGTGGTGCTGGCACGGGTGGTGCTGGCGCGGGTGGTGCTGGCGCGGGTGCGGCGAGTGAAATGACGGGCCAGGAAGATAGCTCCTCACGTACCAGATCTCGTTTTCAGCATCTGCAGATGACGGCCCATGCTACAACAATAGAAGCTAATAAAGCTCTCGAATTCGTAGAAGACACAACTCGAACAATTGCTAGTTTTTCATCTTCAGCGGCCAATATTGTAGTGCCATTTGAGCCTGCTGGTGCCGATGGTGCACCTTCGATTGCAGATGAATGTAAATTCAAATTCGGAAATGAAGTGCCAGGCCTGGAAGGTGCTTTTAAAGAATGTAGTGATAACGGTAGAACTGGTACTTATTGTAAGTGTATTGAAGATAAGCTTTCCCTTTTTGTGGGTGAGAAAAAACTCAAAGAAGACCAGGACCGTTACGGTAAAGCACTGGCCGAAAAATCTGCAGAATTTTTAATTAACCAATGGACGAAAGAGTATTCAAAAATGCTCAAAGAGTTCGACGATGTTAATAATTTCACGGGTGGTGGAGATCGTTTTGTTGGTGGTTTTTGTAGCTCAGAAATCATGGCCCGTGATGCACTTACCGCAGACAAGATTCAACCAGACTGTGATCCAGAACAGTTTAAGACGTTTAGAAAGAGTCTCTTGCGTGTTGCCAAAGTGGGGCTGGTGCAAGGAAGTGAGTCTGGGGTTGCTGAATACTTAGAAGAAAGCTTGAAGCCTAGTATGGAAGCCATTAATGGCGGCCAGATTTATTCTTGTTTGGAAGAATCTGAATTAAATTTGCTCACATTTTTTAATACTCCACCAAGCGGTGGCCTCGGTTTCGTTGGTATTGCGACCGAATTTAATAATCGTGCTATACGGGTGTTAATGCTGGAAGAAGGTCTGAAGAAATTTACTGATAAGCTTGCTAGCGGTGAAGAAGTCTTTGTGAAAGACCCTAGCTCTCTTGATCCGACCATGAATCGTAGAGATGATCCTGCCCTTTCACAATTGTTTGAAATGTTACCGTTTGCAAAGGTCTTACTTAAAGAGTTCACCAGTACGGCCTCATTCGATAGACAAAAAAAGCAATTTATCGCTCACACAAACGAAGAGAAAAAAGCAAACTTTCAAAAACTTAAAAGTCTAATTCAGGATCTTTCAAAGTTTTCTAAAGAGCTTAAAGAAGCCAGCGGCAGTCAGTTCGATTCGACAAAAAAGGCTTATGAGATTTTGGCGAATTTTAATCTTAATATGAGAGGTAAGATTACTGACATCAAGAAAAGTAAGAAAGATGGCCTTGAGAATTCGACCAACAGTCGTTGCACTGAGCTTTCGGCCAGACTAATTGCCATTGCTTGTAATAAGCCGATTTTGGCAAATCCAAGATACGTCGAAAAGCTAATGGGCTCAACAGCTTCTCATGATCTTCCATCACACAATCAATGCCTTTCTGCTCGTGCCAACGGTGGTGAGTTGCTTTATAGCTGTCTTGTTACACAGTCGGGCGGCTGTAAGTATAATCCCGATGGACGACGCGTCTTTGCTGGTGGCGTTGGACAAGATATGGTTATGTCGGCGGCACTTGATAGAGATATAGATGCTATCACTGTAGCAAAAAACGGTGTTGCTGCTCACTATTGCCGTGATTATTCAGAATGGGTACGTAATGAGTCGCCGTGTTCATCAGTCAAAGATCGACCAGGATTGCTGCGTGAATGTATGCTAAACGGTGGCGGTACTCGCGAAAAATTTGTCGAAGCCAAGCCTTATAGCGCATTAGCTGGGTTAATTAAAGACAAGACAGAAGTAGACAACCAAACTGGAGGTGCAGCGTCGGCGAGTAATGGTAGCGGTGCAGGTGTAGCTAATTCGATGGGAAAAACGCGCTTCCGTGATGAAATGCGTGACTTGGCCTCTGCTTTAGCTGATGGTTTAGCTGATGGTTCAGGTGGTCTATCTGCTCAGTCATATGAAGGAGACGGTAGTTTTATGCAAGTCATTTCTGAGATAACTGAAGGGGCAGCTGCGGAAATTGCGAAGCAAACTGGCGGAACTCAAGCTAGTAATCAAATGAATCTTGCGCCCTTTATTAATCCTGAAGCCTTCAAGCGTGAAGTCGCTCAAAAGGATGAAGAGATTAAAGAAAAAGAACAAGAAATCGCTCAGCGAGTAGCTGAAAAACAAAGCGCTCCAGTTGCTGAGCAGTCAGGTCTTTCAGCGCAAATCGCTGCTCTTCAGGCCGATTTAAAACGTTTGCATGATGAGCGTAACGATCTTGAACGCCATCAGCAAAAAATTGCCGCCACAGATGCCGAGGTCGCAGGTTCAGGAAATTCTCCAGCTGCTAATTATTCTGCCGGCAAGCGCACCAGAGTGCCTGCCAGTGTCACAACTGGTGATGATGATGATGATGATGAAACAGCTCGCTCAAGTGCTTTTAATACGGGTACAACAGGTGGAACTGTCGGAGCAGCCGCTTCAAGTACAGCAGCTGCCAGCGCAGGATTTAATACCGCAGGATCATTTGGTGGAAGTCTTGGAGCTGCTCGTGCCGGGACGGTTCAGGGACTCAATGCTGCCCTCTTAGCGGCCAATGAAGCAAAGGCCTTGGTCATTAGTGGTCAAAGTATTCCAACGACCAATGTTGTTTCACTTGAAGTGGCCAACGTGAAAGACACCGCAAGCCTCGAACAACTCATTAGTGCTCAAAGAGATCGCTTACAATTCAATAGCGAAGGTTGGGCAACGGTAGAGGTCATTGACCAAGCGACGAAGTCCACCATCTATATGCAGGTGCGTTTGGATAATAGTAAATTAGTAGTGACGCAACTTCCGAATGCAGACCAGCAGGGAATTCGTAAGCAGGTACGTGAGTGGACGGCCAGCTACACTAACTTTCTTAAAAACATTAAGAAAGTTAAGCGTGATACTGCCGGCGTCACAGAATAATCGAAATCAATAGCGCAATCTTTCTCCCCATTCTAAACTAAATAGAGTGGGGAGTATCTTTTATGGATCTATCACCTTATTACGACGAAGCTTATGGACGCTATTCAAGGCATGTTACGCCTGAATTGCGTGAGCGTATTGAGAAGGAATCGAGAGGTCTTCTTCAATTGGTCGATGAAATTAAAGAAAAGTTTATTGCGGATATTCCCTGGGATAAACTTCGAGTAGCAGAATTAGGCGGAGGCCTTGGAGGCCTCTCTCTCCTGTTAGCAAAAAGGGGAGCCAAAGTAACTGTTGTCGATTTTGCTCCGACGGCCTTAAGTATTCTTCGCCAGTGGGCCCGTAGTGAGAATCTCCCGATTGAAACTTTGTGTGTTGATTTAGGAAGGCCGGATGCAGGCCTTGATGGTCAGTATGATCTTATGATTGATTCTCATTTGCTGCACTGTTTGCCTTTGGCACCCCAACGTATTTCTTGTTTACAATTGGTTCGTGAGCATCTCGCTCCTCAAGGCATTTTAGTCGGGGAGAGTATGGTGCATCGGAAAAAATTGTTTATCCCACCCGGTTATCGCTTGGATGAGGACAATATTCTTTGGCAAATGTTTGGCTCGTGGGTTCCGGTAAGGAAAATTGCGGATAGTCTGGTGCTCGAAGAAGAGTTTAAGAGTGCACAATTGTTGATTCAGTATTTTTATTATTATGCCAATTACTCTATCGCACCTTCGCCAGATTTTTGGGATATACCGGGAGATATTCTGCCCGCATCGGTACGCTTTGCGCTTAGGAAGGCCTAATCGCCCATACGCATTTTGAAAAAAATCCGCGTTCCGTTTTAATGTCACTGAAGCCGGTCTCTTTTAATGTCTCGGCCATCTTCCATTGAATATAGCTCTTATAAAAAGGCTCGTGATAGTCTTTGGGGAAACTTTCAAGCGCCCAGCGGTATTCGGGAACTTCATTATCTTGAATTGAATCAACTAAAATTAAAAGGCCCTGTGGTTTGAGTACCCGGAACATTTCTTGAATCGCCTTGGTGCGAATTTTAGGTGGCAATTCATGAAATAAAAATACGGAATAAACCACATCTAAAGAAGAATCGGGAAACGGCAGTGCTTCTGCCATCGCTTCCACAAAATTAATTTCACTGCTATTGAGGCGTTTTTTTGCCAGCGCTAAATAGGGTGCACTTAAATCACTCACAGTTAACTGATGATTAGGAAAACTGGCATGAACGGCGCGGGCCAATTCGCCAGTTCCGCTGCCCACTTCTAGTATCTGGGCTTTTCCTTGGAAGTTTTTTAGATACTCATGAAGCGGAAAAATCGCCAGGCGGCGCATGGCACTGGCGGTACCGGTGAAAAGAATTTCCACTTGGTGATCATAGATGGCCGCCGAGTCTTCGGAGAGATAGCCATCGATCTGCCAGTGAAAATTACGAGTAAAATAATCGGGTAGATCCGTTTGCTCCACCGAGCTTGGCCGTGATTTTTTAACCTTGCGTTGCCGCGACATTTTCACACCGGCCCACATAATACGGGTCAGACGCTTGGCGTGTTCGAGAGGTGATTCAGGCTTCAACATCGGCCATGGGACAATGCCTTGCGAGAATAGAGTTGCATCGCGTTTAAAGAGGCCCTCTATGTCTTTGAGTAAAAAGTCGCGGATCTCAGCGCGTTTTTTTGGTGGGGGAGGTACCTCGACCCATGGGCGGAAGAGCTTGATGAAAGAGTCCAAAAGCTTGTACTCACCCAAATAGGTGAGGGTACGCGCCATGTGGTACGCCTGATGCGAACGCTCAACAATTTCTTTTTTATCCATCATTTTGGACACCCTTGGGCCTTATAATACTCTCCGTCATCACATAAGGCCGCTTAAAATAGTAGCTACTCTTGTTTTGCCCAATATTTAGTGAGGTTTTTATGAACATGCAAATCACTTTCCGTCATATGGAGCACACCCCGGCCCTGGACGATATGATTCGTGAAAAATCACAAAAATTTGTTAAATGGTTTGGTGACAATGCAACTGTGCATTGGACGTGTTGGGTGGAAGGTGTTGATCAGTGGAGTGAGGTGCGCATTCATGCTCACCACAAAGACTATTTCGCAAAGGCTTCGGCCAATGACTTATATAAAACTTTTGATTTAGTAGTTCAGAAAATTCATAACCAAATGGAGTGATTCATGACTAAGGTTTGGCACAAAAACTATGATCCAGGTGTGCCCCCTACGATCGACATCAACGAATTTAAGAATATTGTCGAAATCTTAGATTTTGGCTTTTCTAAATTCACCTCACGCCCGGCCTTCCATAACATGGGAACCACCCTCACGTTTGGCCAACTTGATGTTCTAAGTCGTCGCTTCGCCAGTTACTTGCAAAATGATCTCAATCTGAAAAAAGGCGATCGCGTCGCCATCATGATGCCCAACATTTTGCAGTACCCAATCGCCCTGTTTGGGATTCTCAGAGCAGGCCTTATTGCCGTGAACGTCAATCCGCTCTACACACCACGCGAGCTTGAGCATCAGATGAAAGATTCTGGGGCAAAAGCGATTGTGATTTTTGCTAATTCTTGTCACACACTTCAGAAAGTTCTTAAAAATACTCCGGTAGAGCACGTCATCACCACGCAGATTGGGGATATGCTCAATTTCCCTAAGAACTTATTAGTGAATTTTGTCTTGAAGAAAGTTAAGAAGATGGTGCCCGATTACCATTTTGATCGCTCTTACGACTTCAAAGAATGTTTACAGAAAGGGGATCCTGCTCGCTATAAAAAGCCCGTCATTGTTCACGATGATATTGCTTTCCTGCAATACACTGGAGGAACAACTGGCGTTGCCAAGGGTGCTATCCTTTCTCATGGCAATATTGTTGCAAATATGTTGCAGGCCCGCGCCTGGATCAAAAATTATATCGCCGACGGTCAGGAAATTCTCATCACTCCCTTGCCGCTCTATCATATTTTCTCTCTGACTGCGAATTGCTTCGTGTTCTGTAGCGTGGGTGCGCTCAATATTTTGATCACTAACCCTCGTGATATTCCTGGTTTTGTGAAAGAGATGAAAAAGTGGAAATTCACCGCCATTACAGGAGTGAATACGCTCTTCAATGGTCTATTGAACAATGCCGAATTTAGAAACCTCGATTTCTCGCATCTCAAAGTCGCCTTGGGTGGCGGGATGGCAGTACAAAAAGCGGTTGCTGATCGCTGGCGTGATGTCACCAAGCGCCCTTTGATTGAGGCCTATGGATTAACAGAAACATCGCCTGCCGCCTGTATCAATCCAATGACCCTCAAAGAATATAACGGATTTATTGGTCTGCCGATTCCCTCGACAGAACTAGAAATCAAAGACGAGTCGGGACAACCTCTTCCAATCGGTGAAGTCGGTGAGCTCTCTATTCGTGGTCCACAAGTCATGAAAGGCTATTGGATGAAACCGGAAGAAACCGCAAAAGTTATGACACCAGATGGCTTCTTCCGCACCGGTGACTTAGGCTACATGACACCTGAAGGTTATGTGAAAATCGTGGATCGCAAAAAAGACATGATCCTGGTTTCAGGCTTCAATGTTTATCCAAATGAGCTTGAAGATGTGATCTGTCAGAACAGCAAGGTACTGGAATGTGCGGCGATTGGTGTGCCTGATGAAAAATCAGGAGAGGCCATCAAGGTCTATATCGTTAAAAAAGACGATTCACTCACAAAAGATGAGCTGATTGAATACTGCCGTACTTCACTCACATCCTACAAGATCCCACGCTATGTGGAGTTCAGAACCGAACTGCCAAAGACGAACGTTGGTAAAATCCTTAGAAAAGATCTGCGCGAAGAAGCACTTAAGGAGTTTCAGAAATCATGAACGTCTTAGTGTTAGAAAGTACTGCAGAGCTAGCTGAGTTGATGGGACTTTATCTCTCATCACTGAGCTCAGCTCAAGTCACTGCGACTCATCGAGTTGAAGAAGCCACAAAATTGATGAGTGACGGCAAGATCGACGTGCTGATTTTGAATCAACAATTCATGGGGGCTGGACTTGATTCGGCCTATAAGAATTGGCGTTTAAAGAACCCACAAGCGGCCTTGGTATTGATCGGGGAGAATCCAAAAGGGGAGGAGGCCAACTTTTTCCTCCACTCAGCCCATTTGGTGCAAGAGACTAAAGAGATGCTCAAGGCCCCTTTTTGGCGCCGTCTCGCAGGGAAGCCGGCCGAGCTCCCTTTGCCACTTTCACCCTATTTGGTTTACCGCTTAGGAGTTTGTCCGGCAGATCTTTTTTTAAAACTGGGTGAAAATAATTGGGTGAAACTTTTTCATAAAGGTTCTCCTTTTGGTGAAGAAGA
>JBIKNE010000473.1:0-2513 GCA_044358855.1 Bacteriovoracaceae bacterium
ATTCAACACTGCGGCTGATGGCGGCTACAACTGGGCAGGCCACGCTCGCTACCACTTAAATTCTAAGTGGGGTTTTGAATTGAGCTACGGCCGTCATGAGTTTGAAGATGTTTCATTTAACATGAAGACGACGGGCCTTGCCGCTCAATACCGTTTCTTAACAGCACGCTTCAGCCCTTATGTTGGTTTGGGCTTAGGGCATGTGGATGCTCACGGTGGAGAGTCTTGGCGTACAAGCTACAAAGGTGTGGTCGGTGCTGAATATGATCTGCTTAGCTGTCTTGTAGTAGGTGCAGCCGTTGATTACCAACATCTTGATAAACGCCTCACTGGCGGTGGTGATTATGCTCGTAAGTCAAATCCAATGCACATCATCGCAGCTCGCGTGGCTCTCACTTGGTACTTCGGCGCTCCGAAAGCCACTCAAGCCGAAGCTGCTCCAGCTAAAAAACAAACTTCTCCAGTCGTGACTGACAAAGACTCAGACAATGACGGCGTAGTTGATCGCTTCGATCGCTGCCCAGGTACGAAGTCGGGTGTTGAAGTCAATGACTACGGCTGTGCTCGCGAAGAGAAAGCTGAAATTCACGTCAACGTTGAATTCGGTTCAGGTAAAACTGATATCGCGCCAGCTTATCACTCACAACTTGAAGACCTCGCTGGCTTCCTCAAGACTCATCCACAAACGACGGCCGTGATCGAAGGTCACACGGATAGTTCAGGCGGCCAGGCGTTGAACAAGAAGCTCTCACAAGCTCGCGCTGAATCTGTGAAGAATTACCTCGTGACAAAACTTGGTATCGAATCACGTCGCTTGAATGCTGTTGGTTACGGTTCAGAAAAACCAATCGCTGCTAACAACACAGTTGAAGGCAAACAAAAAAATCGTCGCGTCGTTGCGGTGATTTCGGAATAGAAAAAAAGAAGGGCCTCAATCGAGGCCCTTTTCATTAGAACAATTGATACTCGGCCACTCGACACTCAATATCGCCGTTATACAAACTCAAACGGCGAGAGCTTCGCAAAGAAATTGATTTCAAGAGAGGAAGGTTGCCGGTTAAGACAGCGGCACGGTGGCCTTTCCAGTTCTTTTTCCAGTTTTCTCCCACGCCATGATAGAGCTCTTTCAACGCTGCTTCTTCGCCCGACTGTAAACGCTCGCCGTAAGGTGGGTTACAGATGAAGAGAGTTTTTTGAGCAGGTGCCGGAATGGTGAGTGCTGATGATTGGAAAACCGGAACGAGTTCATTCATACCAGCGACACGCAAGTTTTCTTTGGTGCATGCGAGCACGCGATCATCAATGTCTGAGCCAGTGAGTGTGGGTTTCGAAAGGATAAGTGCTTTCAAGTTTTCCGCATCGGCCTTAATTTTTTGTTCAGCTAAATCTTTGAAGGCATCCATCAGAGGCAGATCGCGATTGAACCACTGATTAGAGAGAAACGCCCAGGGGCGCATATTCTTTTTCCAATCTTTCAGCTTCAACCATTGCGGAGAAATATTGCCAGCGATGAGCGCGCCTTCAATCAAGAATGTGCCCGAGCCGCACATACCATCAACCAGGCCTTCATTTTTTGCATCCCAACCTAACAGCATCAAAATGCCGGCGGCCAAGTTTTCACGCACGGGAGCTTCAGTGGGAGCACGACGATAGCCGCGGTTACTCATGGGATTGCCGCATAGATCGAGCATCAGTTGGACTTTGTAGAGACCTTCATGGGCATCATCGACACGCAAAAGATAAGAGACATCGGGATGTTCTTTATCCACACTGGGGCGACGGTTGTGATTATGGTTGAACCAATCGACGATAGCGTCTTTCGCTTTGAGGTTAGTGAACTGCGAGTTAGTAAAAACTTCACGATCAAAAGGCAGCTTGCCGTAGATGGTGGTGAGGCGGAAAGTCTGGAAGACATCCATCAAGGCCTTCCACTTAATATCGGCGAGCTCTTGGTACATTGATTTTTCGTTATGACACTCGAAGCTATAGAGCTGCTTGAAAACGCGGCTAGCTGTGCGAGATTGCAGGATTATTTTCAGTGGCACGATGGCGTTTTGCGCCGTAAAGGCGACGCCGCCCCGTTGCAGAGTGGTGGTTTCTGCACCTTGTTTCATGATTTCGGTAGCTAATAGCTCCTCGAGACCAGTGGGGCAGGAAGCAAAATAGTCAGTAAGATGTTTTTCCACGAGCAAGTACCTCTAGTTAAGCCTTCAATAAGACATAGACAACCTTGAAGGCCAAGGGATTTAGTGTTAACTTTTGGCGCATATCTATCAAACCTCCTCCCTGAGGGAAAGGACTCTTTATGAAAGCTAATTTTTCAGAAGCTACTTACGGTAACTCAACCCGCGTAAAATATAAGGTTAAGGACATTAGCCTTGCTGATTGGGGCCGCAAAGAAATTAAACTCGCTGAAGCTGAGATGCCAGGTTTGATGGCGCTTCGTGAAGAGTTCGGCAAATCAAAGCCTTTGAAAGGCGCTCGCGTGGCCGGTTGCTTGCACATGACGATCC
>JBIKNE010000039.1:0-9561 GCA_044358855.1 Bacteriovoracaceae bacterium
GTAGACCCTTGGTGGGTTGAACTCGTGAAATAAAAAAGGACAAAAGCACTGCAATCAAAACCGAAAGTATCTGGGTCAAAATATCTGGAACAGGTGAAAGTGTTCTACCTGTTGAAAGTGCTTCAATAATATTTGCATGAACAGCTAGCTTCGGACTCTTCGCTTCTTCCTTGGTGAAAGGAGTTAGCGCAAAATCATCTGGGTTCGAAATATACTGCGTACCCACAAGTACTAATTTGTTTTTGAAATACCCTTCTGGATAATTACCAGTGACGACACGGTGAAAAGGAATCATGGTATATTTTTCAGAATCAACAGGGGCCTGTGTGTACTTAAACATTGCGAATGTCGCATCCGCTTCAGCGTTATAAGTTGCACCCGGAAAACTATTAGCGTCTCGCTTCGGTTCTCCCTGTGACTCACGCCACTTATTGGCCATCCACAAGTGGAATGAGTCTTCTCCTGAAATATTGAGTGATGCTCGGCGAATAACTGCATCTCGAGCAAAAACTTGGTTATCTTGATATAGAAATGCCGTCGAGTAACCCAGCGGACGAAGTTCTTCAACTGGCAGCACTTCTCCAAACATCATTTCGAACTTTGTTCCAAACCGGAAAAAGCCCTTTTTATTTTTTTGAAACTCTTGAACTGTGGTTAAGAGCTCATCCATGTAGCGCTCTTCAACTAGCGATTCAGGCTCCGTTTCAAGAGGAACGAGATACCCTACCCCTTGTGGTGAATCTGCGAGCACCTTGCTGAGGAGTCGATAATGGCTGGCATAAGTATAGGGATATGTTTCACCTAAGAATTGATCACTCTCCTCATCCATCACCACCATAACAATTTTAGTTTGGGGAGTTGAGAAGATGTCGAAACGTGCCCACAAATCGTAGAAGATCGCATCTAGGGAGAAGAAGGAATATTGGATTAAGATCAAAATGAAAACGACAGTAAAGAACAGAGGATACAGACTTGAGTACTCGAGATGTCTTAGGCGTTTAAACATGAGTTTGTTCCAATTTAAAACCACTCATTACATCTAAGGGATGACCGGCACCTTCAATGGCAAGAATCATCTGTTGAGCCGCGGAATGATTGGCGGCAAAGAAACGATATTTAAATACGCGGGCCGAACTTTGATCTAAATTGGGTTGATCGAGCTTCGCATTGAGTTCACGTAGCCTTAATTCTTCTAAAGGGTATGTTGCTAAACTAGTTAGAAACTTTTTCCAAAGATAGCGCGGCATTAAGACCCTAAAAACAAAACCTGCGACTGGTGCGACAAAAAATTGTACCAACCAGCCGGCTGTGCGCGGAACATAATCTCTCAGGCCCAATAGCTTCAAAGCAGGTGCCCAAATAACAGAGAGTAGTAACAGCGCCATGGTATGGCGACGAGCGAGCGACTCATGTACTTCCAGTGAGAGTCCAAAAAACAAAGCTTCCATTTCATCTTTGCGGGCCAACTGAAGTGCCTTCTTATCGATTACAAAGACAACTCTCTGGCCTGCAACAAAGGCAAAAGCGCGATGAAAAAATCCGCTATAACTATAGATCCTTGGATTTGTGATCTTAAATTTATGTGCTTGCGCCCGGGCCATGCGGTAGGCCTCGGGATAATCGGTTTCAATTGTTTCCCTGGCCTGAAGATAGTGCAGAAGAAATTTATCAGGATAGATATTCAACAACAGCCACAGTCCTAAGCCCGCCAAACCTAATGGCAGTGACAAAATGAGCGGCAGTGAGACCCCAATTAGGGCCCAAAAAAGCAGCAAAAATGTAGCAAGTAAAAGACGAGCTAGCATGTAAAAAGCGTCCTAGTTTTGGCAGCTTGTCTCATTCTATCCGAGCTGGCTTAGGGCTGCATTACTTTCTTACACTGACAAGGCTTTCCGTTGGACTTCCATTCGGGTCCGGGCTATAAGTCCCCCCACTTGAACCTGGAGAATTCCTCAAGGAAAAGAGGATAAGTTATTGCGATGCAGCATGAGTACTGAATTGGATAAGGATATACGGGAAGCCCAAGAAGCTTTGCAAGACTGGAAGCGCCCCGCCTTGGCCGATGATGTTTTGATTTGCGAGTGTTATTGCGTGAGTGTTTTGGATATACGCCAAACCTGTAGCGCAGATGCCCAAATCAATCTCGAGCTGCTACGCGAGAAGTATGGTTTAGGAAGCGGTTGTGGCCGCTGTGTTAAAGAGATTAATGAGTGGAAGAATTTGATATTTAGGTGACACGATAGAAGGAGCTTACCATGGCTTTTGATCGCCTCTTGTTCGGTACTGCTGGTGTTCCCAATAGTACTGCCAAGAAAAACAATCCAGTTGAAGGCGTTAAGCGCATTCATGAACTTGGATTGGACTGTATGCAGTTAGAATTCGCGCACGGCGTACGTATGAAGGAAGAAGTTTCTTCAGCACTACGTAAAGTGTCGTATGAATTGGGTGTTCCACTCACTTCACACGGCCCGTATTACATCAACTTGAATGCTCGCGAGCAGGACAAGATTGATTCATCGGTTGAGCGTATTATCCAAACAGCTAAGATCTCAGATCTTTGTGGTGCGGAAAGTATGACCTTCCACGCGGCTTTCTACATGAAAGACTCGCCATATGATGTTTTTGATCTCGTTGAAAAGAGTTTGAACGTTATCGAAGAGCGTCTTTCGCGCTTGGATATTGAGATTGAGCTTCGCCCTGAATTGACCGGCAAGACCAGTCAGTTCGGTTCACTTGAAGAGCTTATTTCTCTCTCGAAGAGCGTTGGTAGCTGTAAGCCTTGTATGGACTTCTCTCACTTGTTTGCTCGCACAGGCGACGTAAACAACTATGATGAGTTCTCGAAGGTGCTTGAGACTCTTAAAACTGAATTGGGTGCTAACACTCTTAAAGAGATGCACATTCATATCTCTGGTATTTCAAGTAACTCTAAGGGTGACTTGAAACATTTGAACCTTGAGAAATCAAAGTTCAACTGGAAAGATCTGATGAAGGCGCTTAAGGATAACAACTGTTGCGGTTACGTAGTATGCAACAGTCCAAACCTTGAGGCTGATGCCCACATGCTTAAACAGTATTACATGTCGCTCTAATGAAAAGCCCCTCGAAAGAGGGGCTTTTTTTATGCTGCTTTTTGAGTGGCCTGAAATAAAAATCTTAACTCATTCAGATTCACCGTTTGATCTTTCTTGTTCCACATAAGAATCCACGGACGATTGTCTTGTGATGTAAGTATCAATACATCAGACAAAGGCTCGCCAGTCCAAACACTCAAGGCCTGTGCCAACGGCTTAGCATCAGTCCAACGAAGTAGCTTATGTTCTACCGGGAGGTCGAGCTCAGATCCATTTGAAGAGAATCGAGCGATGTCAGGCTGTGACCATTCACCAACGAAGTATTTAACACCAATCCGTGAGAGTTCACGTCTAAGTTGAAAGTCATCACTGATATGATTTGATGGAACTGTTCCAAAAGTTTCATCCATCATTCTCGATATGAAGTGATCGTTTGACATGAAGTCCTCCGAGGGACTTTTCGGTCAAACACGTCATGATATTGAGGCTATGGACTCACTTCGATGGTTTCGACAGATTCGTGATAGGTTTTTAAATTGCTGACGTCCGCAATCAACCATTTTCCTTCAACCCACTGAACTTCGGCAATTTTCTTCACCTCTGAATGCCATGTCGTCTTCCCTTCTGGGGCCTGACGGTATCCGAGTGAATAAGTCACATAACATCGTTTCTCTTGGCAATTTTTAGATAGTACCTTGAAAGTGTCACGCTTGATTGAACGTAGGTCCGCGAAGCGCGTAAACTCTTCTTCAGTCATCGCCTCAAGTGAGCTTCGTAATTTCCCAGTTGTTCTTTCGACGACAAAATCTTTTTCGACAACTTTCTCGAGACGAGAATCAATAAAATCTTTAAGGGCCGCCTCTGGTGAATCCGCTTTATTGACACAAGCAGCGAGCAGCAATGTAATGATGATAAACTTCATTTCTTACCTCAAAAGTCTTGGTTCCCAACCCATGTCTTCAAACAAATCAATGAGCGCACTCCATGATAATTTGTCGGCGACAGGTTTTTTATTCCATTCTACCCCGATTCCTTTTCCATCCCAAGCAGCACACACGACGGAGCCTTTTGCCCCAAACAAATGACCCTCGATCAAAATATCGAGCGAAACTTCGCGAATACGATCATCCCAAGGTTCTTCTAAATAAAGAAATGCACCCTCTTGATCCCAGTTGGTTAAGTAACCCTGGAAGGTTTTTTCATTACTACCAACAGTCACTGCAATACGAACGGCCATAGGGGCGCTTAAATTATCTAAACGATAATTTGGTGAAAAGACCGCTCGGCTGAAAGACCAGCTGAGAAGTTGATAAAAGGTGTAAGTCATACACACATAGAGGAAAAGCACGATCATAAGTACTTTATTGAAATTTAAAAAAAGGCCTTCAAGGCTTCTGAAAATAACCGCTGCACAGAAAAATGAGAAAAAATAGCGAGCATTGCTGTTATGACGATAAGTCATAACAAAGGCAGGAAGCGCGATAACTAATATTCCCCATTCATCCATCAATGATTTTTGCAAAAAAACTAAATTCAAAAATGGCAGACTAGACTGTAGAGATTTTTGCAAAATCAGGAAAAATATCGAAAGCACCATGAATAGCATCGTGTTTCGAGCAGCGGAATGAAATGTCCATACTTTCAAATTTTGCATAAGCGCCTTATCCTAATGATAAATGAAAACGCTAGAAATAGCTCCAACATGTATCTCGTGCGACAATTGTAGGTCGGTTTGCCCTGAAAGGGCCATCGTAACCAATGGCAAAGAGTATTACATCGAGAACTGGAGCTGCACTCTCTGTGGTCTGTGTATTGAGGTTTGTCCTGTGGACTGCATCAAAGAATCAACTGATCAATCTAAGCGCTGAACTTCCCCATCGAATACCAGACATTTCCCCGCGCCTTTCGCAATTGCTTCACCTGATAAGACGATACCTGGAGGATGATCGGGCAATGCATGTCCCCGGCCGAGATGTATCAAGTTTGAAACATTACAATTATATGACTTTGTCTCAGTGTGAATTTTAGTTTTATCAATCCCATGAATCTCTTCTAGGAAAATCAAAAAATCATCAGCTTTTCCGGCTGCCATCTCTTGAATAATTTTAGACATGGATGCGAAGTAGCGATTCGCAGTACCAAAGTCCCAATATTCCCCAGCAGGGAGTTGTGCGCTTTTTATTTTATGCGTTGGTGGACAGACACTTTCAAAAAACTTCGATGGGCCTACTATTTTTTTTAATGAGGCTAGATTGATAAGCGAATTGCCTGAGTAAGTACAAACCTTCGTATTGGCTGGAATATCCTTATTTTGAGTAATTCCAGCGAAGCGGCCTTCACTATCGAAATCAAGTCGGTTATATCCATCAGAACTATTCACCATCCAAGTTAAGAGAATGGCATCAAATCCTGCGTTTTTCTTTTTCCATTCTTCCAGATCCCCTGCGGTAAACCAGAGAAACTGATCTGCATTCAATACCAAAAGTTCGCCCGAATAATTTATTTCAGGACGACGAGCGAGATTATGAATACCACCACCGATATCTAATATCTCAGGTTCTTCGCGCAACCAGATGATGTCTTGAAAAGCAGGAATATTTTTAGTACGCGCTAAAATTTCATCTGCTTGATGAAATAAATTAATATAAATTTTTTCATAACCAAGTTTGCGAGCAAAATGGACTTGGATTTCAAGTAAACTCTTCTCAAATATTGGCCACATTACTTTTGGCAGTTTCTTTCCAATTGAACCCATGCGAGTTCCGAAACCTGCTGCCAAAATCAACGCGCACTTGTTAGCTGGCATAATAAACGTTAAATAGCAGTTTTCTTAGTTTGGTATAACGAGCATCACTCATAAGAGTCATACGAATTTTTTCCATACCGTAGCCGATATACTTTAAATAACGTGCGTCTTGGCGAGTGGTATAGATGTAAGAAAAGCTCCCAATTGCCTTAAATACTCTTTGGATCAACATGTCGTCGTAAAGCTGGCAGAAAGTTTGCCAGTCACCTTGGCCGTGGGCAGATGCGGGAAGATTGTCGAAGTAATGGCGTTTAAGATTTTCACGATTCTCTGGATTAAGTTCATAATAACAATCTTCCAATAGCGATACTAAATCATATTGAGGTATCCCCCAGCGTGCATCTTGAAAGTCGATAAAAATGAGTTCGTCATTTTTCACCATGATATTTCTTGAATGAAAATCACGGTGAGTGAGAACCATCGGTTGAGCCGCCAAACGATGACAAACTCGATTAAGTTCTTCTCTAATCTCTGCAGTAATTCCCACATCCGTAAATTTTAAAAAATGGGTAAAGAAGAATTTGAAGGTAAAATCAATCTCCTGCATGTATTTTTCGTGGTCAAAAGACAAATTGAACAACATGCTTTTTTCAATTTGTGTGCGAGGTAAACGATGCAAGGTTAAAAGCTGATCAACCACTTGTAGATAAAGTTTATGCTCATGAGTTTTATCATTGATCGTTGCAAGATAAGTCAAAAAGGTAATGTCGCCTAAATCCTCTTCGAGAATATAACCTTTCGCAAGTTGTGCATCATAAATGGCGGGAACACGAACACCCGCAGAATGAAGAAAGTTTTGTTTACTCACAAATGGATGCGGAATGCTTTCATCTAGCTGAGGATTATCCAAGCAGACCACATAAGAACTAGTCGGCGTAAAAAGTCGATAGTAACGGCGAGTTGATGCATCACCAGTTAACTTATCAACCAAATCTAATTTTTCTCTCTTAACAAGATCTCTATCAAGTGATTGAGTGAAGAGTTCTTCAATGAAAAAACGTTCAGCTTGTTCGGGCTTCATACACTTCTATCCTTTACGTAGAAGAGGAATTGATAAAACTCTTTGGATGATTCGCGGCGTGCATAGGTTAGCTCATCCTCAGACTTCGCTCGACGAATCATAAAAGCTTTAAATAACGCCTCTTCTCTCGAGATACTTCCAGCATCACCCTGTAGAGGAATAAAGTCTGCAGTATTTCTGTTAATCGTTTGGAGCCAAGATAAATAATATTCACCATCAAATCCAGATCTTCTTATTGAATAGTAGGCCCATTTATGAATTTCCATTTTTTCATCAACTTCAATTCTATTAAAGGCCAGCATGCGTTCGACTGGTAAATAACCTACCGGGATAATGATTGATCTGTTGTACAAGTTTTTTTCACTACGTATCAATTCGTAACATAAGACAGCGGCTAAAATGGCTTCATGTTTTATGTATTTGTTAACAAGAGCGGTTGAAAGAAATACGACTTTTCCCGGAATTGAAAAATGATAAGGAATTGAGTCTTTAATGATATGAATACGTGGACGCTGCTTATCCTGAAAGAAAAGTTCATTGTTTTGTAGAATCAGATAGGCCAAGTTTTCAATATACTCACGGGCTTTTCCAATCAGAACTAATTCTTGTCCCTTCTCTGAATTCAGAAAAGTCGATTCAAATGAAGCAAGATGTCTGGAATAGTCTTCTTGGCCATAATCTGTCCAACCTCTGATTTGAGTTGGATCTTCTTTTTGGGTAAAGAATGGAATCCTGACCTGAGCACAAGATAATAAGAGAATTAAAAGGAAAGCATGACTTATGAATTTCATAGAAAAAGAGGAGGCACGAAGCCTCCTCTCACGAATTTAAAGCTCGTAACTGCCGGCAGGAACCTTACCTTGCTCCAACCAATAGATGGTGAAACCTGCAAAGATTCTGTTTGGATCTTTAATAAGAGGCTTATTGTTGTCCCAAATGCTCTTCCACTTCTTAGTTGTTCCATAAACGCTTCCTGAGATTCCGCCCAGTGTATCACCAGTACGAATCAAATAAGGATTACCTTGTGGACTCCATTCGAAAGTCTGAGAAGGCAATGTGTATTTAATTTTCGCTCCTGCAGGAATGATTCCGTTCTTTACGGCACTAGCGTTCTTGCGCGAAAGGTCGCGCCAAAGTCCGTAGTCTCCATAAAGTTTGAAAGCAATCATCATGAGAGTTTCGTTCTTTTGAACAATATACTCTCCTTCACCTTCACCCAGTTTTACAGCGCCAACAGGTGCAGGACTTGAAACGACTGGCTCAGCATCTTCCAACACAGGCGTGTTACCGGCCTCAGTGGTTTCAGTTGAAAGGGCCGAATCATCAAGTGCAAGTGAACTGTCGGTATCCGCTAACGGATCCGTCTCAGTAAACTCATCAGCATCTGATATTTCAATCTGTGGGGTGTCTTGAGAAACACTTTTTGCCGATTTAGTGCGAGAGCAACTCACCATTAAAAGGGCAGGTAATAGCATCCATGCGATAGTTTTCATCATCACTCCTCGATGAGAACGTTCATAACAAGTAACCTTATTATAGCGCGTGATTTAAAAAAGAGAGGAAAACTTTCTTTGCCGCTAGAAAGTGAAAAACATATCTTTTTGGTCGATTGAATCTCCGATTCGTAGGACCAAGCGATTGAAATGTTCTTCGTTTTCTAGGAAGTCTAACTCATCCGTATCCACGATGAGAGACTTACCAAGATTGTACTGCCCGTACCATTCGTCATAAAACTTATTAAGACGAGTGAGGTAGTCGACTGGAATGCTTTGTTCGTAATCACGGCCACGCTGTTTAATTCTTTCAAGCAACTTAGGCACAGACCTACGCAAGAAAATCATCAGTGTTGGGGGATTCAAATAGGGAGTCATTGTATCGTAGAGCGTTCGGTAGTTCTGATAATCGCGCTCATCAAGCGTGCCCTGATCGTAAAGTGCACGAGCAAAAATATTGGCGTCTTCATAAATAGAGCGATCTTGCACACAAGAAGCACCAGTCGCTTCGATAAACTTGTGAGTGTTAAATCGATGGGTCAAAAAATAAACCTGCAGCGGAAATGACCAGCGTGACATGTCCTCATAAAAACTTGCGAGATATGGATTATCCTGTACGGACTCATAGTGTGGCTTCCAACCGAGTCGCTCTGAGAGCTTCTTGGTGAGCGTGGTCTTTCCGCAGCCGATATTGCCAGCAATAACTACAAAAAGTTGATTGCTGTTAGCGAGTTGCTGAAAAACTTGTTCGGCCATGAAAGGCTCCTTACGGGTGTGAAGAGAGCTAGGTTAACCGTCCCAAGACAGAAAATCTTGACTCGCCTGCTCAGAAAAGAAGCTCGTATTTACGGCAGTGTTTCATTCATATAAGCTATTTTCATGGGTTGGAAGAATTTCTGCTTTTTTATCGTAACCTTACTTTTTCTCACTGGCGTAAGTCGGGCACAGACGCTCGTCGACGAAGCCAAAGCCCCCTTAACAGAGGAAGGTTCTGCTGAAGGAGTATTCAGCGAAACAATAAAAATTATTTCCGCCTCAAAGAAGATATTTGTTTTAACCAATAACAATCAACAGCTCGGCCAAGGTGACTTCATCTCTTTGGCGCTAGACAACAATCTAGCTGCAAGAGCTATTGTGGCCAAAGGGCATGACGGACAAGTCGGTATT
>JBIKNE010000474.1:0-2511 GCA_044358855.1 Bacteriovoracaceae bacterium
CAGATTTGCTAGGCCGCTTAAATGAGTTAACCGATTTTGATTATGGAATCCAGGCATGTCACGCAGACAATATGGATTTATGGAATAATGCGATCGGTAGGAAAATAGCAAAGAAATCTAAATCGCGTCGTGAGCTATTTGACTCACTATTAATAGAAATGAAAAATGGTGGTTTGATACTTGATCCTCGTGATGAAAGAAAGTACCGCGGAGAAAAAGCAATAAAACGTAGACCGAAATCATTTGTTATTAAGATCCAAGAAAATAGCACTGGGGCCAATATCGAGTTCTTGGATTTGAAGCGACGTATTGTTCTCACAAAAGACGAGTTCATTCAGGCCATAAGGAAGGGTAAATATCCAGGATATGCTGTGAAGAAGCATTCCAATGGTGAATTTCCTTATTCAACAAGAGATAAGTTCAGTTTTAATAATCTAGGCTAGCTCAAAGCTGACAATTAGGCTTTGGTATATTCTGACCCCAAAATTCCCTAGAAGCACGCTAGAATAGGCGTATGAGTTTATTAGACAAGCGCTTCACCTTTGAAAAGATTCAAACCTTCAATGATGGCCAATGGGTCTTCGAAGAAGGGGATCACAATCGAGATCTCTTTATTATTCAAGAAGGCTCGGTAGAGATTATTAAAAAAACTCCCCAAGGTGAGATGAAGCTCGCCACTTTTGAGAAGGGTGATTTTTTTGGTGATATGGCCCTCTTACAAGGTGGACCGCGTTTTGCTGGGGCCCGTTCTAAAGGAAACACCAGAATGCTCATTTTGCAACCGGGTGGTTTCCTTTTAAAAATCCGGCGTGATCCGACTTTTGCATTTGAAATGCTTCAGCAATTAAGCCTTCGTATTAAAGTCTCGAATGAGCGAGTGTTAGGTCTAATTCATAAAGGTGGTATCTCTCATGAAATGGCACAAGAAGTGCTGAACTCGATTGAGGGTAAATGATCACCACCATCCGAAGTCCGAAGATGGTTATCATTTCGGATCTCCATATGGGGAATCCGTTTTCTAAGACAACTTTTCAAACTCTTAGATTCTTGCGTTGGGCCGCCAGTGAAGGTTTTGATATTTGTATTAATGGCGATGGGTTAGAGATGGCCCAGGGGTCACTCAAAAAAATGAGTGAAGAGATGCCTGAGGTGATTCGCACCATCAAAGACATCACTCGTCAGGGTAAACAGATTTATTACATCGTCGGCAATCACGATATGACTCTTGAGCATTTCCTCGATGACTGGGGTCAACTGAAAGTATCTCCCTTTTTAAATATCCATTCGGGTGATCTACGCGTTCGCGTTGAGCATGGCCATCTCTATGACCCTTTCTTTGTCTCATGGCCTAATTTGTATGAGTTTCTCACTCATGCGGCTGGTTGGTTTTTAAAAATCCATCCCGAACTCTATCGTTTATGGATCGGCCTTGAGAAATGGCGGGCCCATTGGCGCGCTCGTCGCTCCGGCATTGTCGGTGAGCCACCGCAATTTAAAGAAGCCGCTTATGAACTCTCTCGCCGTGGTTTTGATGTAGTCGTCTTCGGCCACACTCATCATCCAGGTGAAGTAGAATTAGAAAACGGAAAACGCTATTTAAATCCCGGCTCGTGGCTTTTGAGTTGTCATTATGTTGAAATTTATAATGGCGAAGTTCATTTGAAGACGTGGGAGAGTTAGTTACTTCCGTTTTGAAGAAACGGCGCATCTAGGACTAGTTCATTTTTGAAACAGGATTATTATGAAATTAGGCTACACACTTTTTTATGTCGATGACGTTGCTGGCTCAATGGATTTTTATCAGCGTGCCTTCGGACTTGAGAAAGGTTTTTTTCACGAATCGGGGCAGTACGGTGAAATGGTAACAGGCGAAACGAAGCTGGGATTTGTTCACCATGAAACTGCAAGCTCGCACGATTTTTTATACGATAAAATGAGCCTACAAAATAAACCCTCTGCCTTCGAAATAGGTTTAGTCACGACAGATGTCGCTGCTGCATTTAAAAAAGCGATTGCTGCAGGAGCTGTTTCAGTCAGTGAACCTAAGACTAAACCTTGGGGGCAGACAGTGGCCTATGTTAGAGACTTAAATGGATTTCTCGTTGAAATCTGTTCACCCATTGGTTGAGAGGTAAAAGATGTGTCCATGGACTGATTGGCAACCGGCCAGTATGAAGTTTTGCGAAGCACTTTTGTGTGGCACTATTCGCCAACCTGCCAATAGTTTCTCAAATATTGGTTTTATCATTACCGCCTTTTTTGTTTTTCAACGGGAAGGATTTTTTAAAAGCAGTTTTTCCCTCATCGGTTGGGCGAGTCTTCTGATTGGCCTGACTTCTGCTGTCTATCACGCATCAATGACTTTTTTCTGGCAGTTTTTTGATGTCTCCAGCATGTGCATGCTGATCATTTTGATATTTTGTTTTAATCTGGTCCGTTTAAATAAATTACCGACTCGCTATATTTGGCCATGCTATTTAATCTTACTTGCGGCCACTATGGTTGGTATGG
>JBIKNE010000041.1:0-9529 GCA_044358855.1 Bacteriovoracaceae bacterium
TCCTTATGTAAAAAAAATCGGCACCGAACAAAATCTCGTAGAAGGTTTCTTAAACAAGAACAAGCAATTAAAAAAATACGCCAAGATGGTCACTTTCTGGAAAGGCATGAAGCTCTTAGAAAAAGCCGCCTTCTCGGCCAGCTACAAATCCGTCTGGTGTGCCGGCAGCTCGATTGAATTCACAGAAGACATCACCAGTGTCAAAGAAGTCGTCAATAAATTCGTAACTGGATTTGATCAGGCCGTTAAAGAATTCGAAGACAGAAGGAATGCCACATGAAAAAGCGTGCCGCCATCCTCGATGCACTTCTCAAGCGCAACGATAAACTCTCGATGATCGCACTTGATAATGTCATGCGCTTAGCGATTCCTTTCAACGCCCCTCATGGCTTTAGCTTCAAAAAAATCACTGACGAAGAAGTGCAAATCTCACTTCCCAATTTTAAACTCAACCACAACCACCTCTCCGGCATGCACGCTTGTGCCATCGCCACCTTAGGTGAATTCTGTGCCGGCATGACGCTAGTTAAGCATTTCGGCATGACCCAATACCGCTATATCCTTTCAGAGCTTTCAGTGAAGTATCATCTCCAAGGCCGCACCGGCCTCGTCGGCATCGCCAAACTCGGCCCCGACCGCGTCGCCTCCATCAAAGAGCAACTCACCCAACAAGAAAAAGTTTTGGTCGAACACAACACCGAAATCATGAATCGCCACGGCGAGAAGATCGCTGACGTGCGCACGGTGTGGCAGATGAAAGATTGGAATAAGGTTCAGTTGAAATAAATATTGCCCAAACACATATGTGCTTAAGCAATATTTAATGGTTCGTGTGTTGGTAAATAGCTTGTATCTTTTTTTGCACTGATCACTAAAGATACTCAACAGTATCTGAAATTATCTTAAATTCAGTAGGTACCCATTCCTCGCCAACTTTATGGTCAATAATGACTATACCGCACCTTAATTTATCACGCTCCACACCATCTCCAGTTTTCCACTTTTTTGAGGTCATTAAACTTATTGCCTCAAAGCGCGTCCGCTTATTATTTTTCACGATTGACTCACGCATAAAATCTCTTGAAGTAACGTCTCCGTTTTTCAAACATTCTTGGAGCGCATCTAGCATCGAGGGCGTTTGGTAAAACCACGAACCAAACTTTTTACCTTTTGAATTTGATAAGTTCTTATAAAGATGTTTAAAGAAATCCACAAGAGTGTCTTGTGACATATCCATGACACATTTGTAGTTCCGATTATTAATACAATCGGAAACGCTTACAAGAAGCTTCGCAGCAGAAGGTGATTCAGCATAAAATTTTTCTCGTATCGATTTAGAAGATGGCCTAATCCAATAAAATGACACAATCATAGGTTTAGTCGGGTTCCAGTTAAACTCGGGCTGAACTATGTTCATATCTGAAAAATCAAAATCAATCTTTTTAGAAGAACCCACTGAATCGCTTAAGCGAAAATATACCTTTGCACCCTCATACGTAGTCTCAAAGATTTCTTTACTGTGAAAATTATCAAATTCTACAGTTACTTCCCAATACTTATAATCATTAGAGACGCGAATGAATTTCATTAATGGATTGGGACACAAAAATGCCAACCCCTCTATCGAACTCGGCTTGCATACAACCTTGTCTTTATAGACCAAGCCCTTTTCATTTATCTTAAGTACAACATTTTTTAAATCAGGCTCTGAGTAAAATGTAATATAAGGATATGGAACATCGTTTTCTCCTACTTGATTCAAAGAAACAATATTCTCCTTGATTGGTTCAAAAGAACTGTCAGGTAGACTGTAATTTCTAAAAATAAGCGCATGTTTGTTCAAGGTATGTTTTGGTCCACCAAAGAGCTTATAATCATCCCACCAAAATGCATGAGCATTAAGTGAACAAATAAGTGCTATTAAAATAAAGAATCTATACATTACTAAATCCTTGCATTTTTTTCAAAAAACGATGCAAACTATTCACCAGAATTACTAAACGTCGCCCCACATTTCCAATCCAAACAAGACTTTCACTTTTTCTTTCCCACTTTCTTTCTTCTTGATTGCTTGAAAGCGACAACATGTTGGTATTCCAGACTTTGAGCCACAAAAAGTTATCCATTCTGAGTCTAGTTCTATTTTATGGCTGAGTACGCTCTCTCCATTTAAACAGCCTAAGAAGCCTTCTTGAAATGATTTACCATTGAACGCTTTTTCCTGGTCAAAAGAAGTGCTCTCATTAATTTCAGGAATCCCCAAAGAGCTCCCAAGTAATTCGAATAAGCTAGCGCTTGAAAAATCTTCAGCGAGAACTTCATCTAGTTGCGTCTTAAACCGCTCTAACTTCCCGGGAGCTAATTCTTTTCGTAGTTTATTAATTATAGTCAGTGCTTCAGGATATTTCTTAACAAAATGTGCATAAACTTCTTTTGCTGGCTTCTCTACCCAGAAAACGAAAGCTGGAGTTTGAGGTGCACTTTCCCAGTCTGGCACGGATTGATATGGAAATCTTCGATTACTAATAAAGCTTTCGCTTTCTTTTGAATTAAGGAAAATGCATTCCTTGCTTTCAACATGCATAAATAGCTTTTTGTTTTTGTAATTAACTGAATACATTCGCTCATTAATCATACGATCAAAAGGAATAACAATAATCCGTGGTGAATCTGACCCTGTGACTTGAAGCCCATAAAAATCAGAGTAATAATCTAAAGAACAACGACTTTTAAGGCAGGCGTCACCTTTCTTTTTGAATTCATCATTAGAAATTATGGCATAGGGCTCACCACTTAGTTTCTCATCTTCAAAAAACTTAACTGCTAGATTGAAATTTGGCTTATTGATCCCACAGTTAATTTTTAACGTAGAACTCTTTCTGTTTTTCCATTGATCCGCTTTAGCGTTTGGTACAAAAGCCCCTGAAATAACCAAACAAGCCAATATCCAAATCTTACTACAATTCATGCTTCTCCTTCAGCGAATGATACCGTTCGTTGCTAAATATCCATTTGATGCAAAAACCCTACATTTACCGATTTTGTATCTCCAGACTTGCCAGCTTTAAAACTGAATGAACATTCAAAGATTAATTTTTCCTCATCAATAAAATCAATTCGAGCTGTTGAGTAAAATCTTGCATACGTGGAAAGCATGTCGCCAACAGGATTAGTAAAAACATCAGTTAAGATTTTTCCACGGTCTAGACAATCTGCTAATGCATTTCTAATACTCATGTTCTTAATCGAATAATCATAGCTTCTCAATTTCTTGTAATACTCCGGATCACCGCTAGTATCAGTAAACTCGAGCTGATTTTCTTTTAAGAAAGCCAAGCTACGATCTAAGGGGTACTTTTCCATGCACTTAGTTTCTTTAGAGCGTAAGCAATCAATCGCTTTCTTTTTTTCTGATTCATATAATGGCATTTTCTCCTTAATTTTATTTATCAAATATGGATGAGATTTCTGAACCCAATATGATTTTGTATTTTCATGCTCGCTACTATCAACTTTAACGACTGTTCGTTTATAGTCCTTTAAGCTTGAAAGACTAAAGAAATATGACTGACCAGCATGTTTTATCTCGAAGGTACTGTCATTTATTTCTTGTTCAATCAGAAAATAAATAGCGAAGTACCCACCATCTCTGTATCCCCAGGGCCTCTTATAGATTGGACCATCTTTGCATGCGAAATTATCGAGTTCACATTTCAAGACACCCTTTTCTAGGGTTCCTCTCGATGTAAACTCAAATACAGGTTCACCTTTCATTTCTCGATTGTTGTATAAACGTATGATTGGGAAATTAATTTGATAGTCTTTTAATAATTGATAGCTAATAAATAGACGGTCTTTGTCAGCGTGAGGGAGCTCTAGGTCTTTCCAGAGGTAGTAATCCACTCCGGCCCCTCTAGCTAAAGAGAATCCAAAAGTAAAAAGACAGCAAAATAATAAGAGACATTTCATCAGGTGCTCCCATGCATAGACTGATGAATAGTTTAAGCCCATTCCAAATGGAATTGTTAGCTTTGGGATGAATTAAGGATTAATTGCGATTAGAGATAAAAAAAGGCCCCATTCGGGGCCTTTAAATTTTGGGGAATAGATCTTAGCGCAAGGTCTGAAGAGCTTTTATATTTGTGATATACGTTACGTCCTCACCGCTGCCACCGTCGTTACTTACTACATTCGACACCCGACAATTGTCTGGGCCAGCCACATAGTCTTCATCGCCGCGAACAAGAATTCCCTCAACTTCTAATGTATTTGCATTGAAAACGGCCGAACCTGAGTTACCGCCGTAGGTATCAAGATTGCCGACAAAAAAGCGCTCATCAAGCGTGCGCACATTGGCGCCGCCAGCGATTTTAGTCGGAAGACCTGATGGATGACCGATCACAAGGATCGGAGCGTTCTGTTCGATTTTACCTTCCGTGCGAAACTTCAAAGGAGTGCGATCCAGCACCGGGCGATCAAGTTCGATCAAGGCGTAGTCTTCTTGCGTTTCATCGTTGAGTTCTTGCTCAACGATGCGCTTGCAGTGATAGATGTTGGTTTTATTCAACGTTACACTTGATTGATTATTAGTTTCAGCTTTGTAATCAAACGCCCATTGGAAATTGGCGCAATCAGCTTCGGTTTGCACGCAATGACCGGCGGTCACTAACCAGCGATCAGTGACTAAGAAGCCTGAACAGTAAGCTGCGGTTGGTTGCTTAGCGAAGCGCTCAGTTGAACAAATACCTTGGCTCTCTAGTGAAGGGCCGGTGACTCGGATGGTTTGATTTCCACCGCCGCCTTTTTTATTAGCATCTTGAATCTCTGAAACAGAAATCATGGCCGCTGTTGAATGAGCGAGTTTAACCCAAGCAAGGTTTGTCTCAAGGGCGACATCATTACGATTATCATCACCGTAAATAATTTTATTATTTTTATTAATCGGTGTGGCCCACGAGCTGGCAGTCAAAGCTAAAGCAACAAACAACATAGGAACTCCTACTAGTTTTGAATCTCAAGAACGTTAGTAATCGCTGTCACAGCTTCTGTTGCGCGATCAACGCTGACAACATTTGAACGTAAACAGCCTGATGAAGTTTCCACATAATCACGGGCGCCACGAACTAAAATACCTTCTACTTCAAGTGTTTCAGCATTGAATACTGCCGAACCTGAGTTGCCGCCGTATGTATCAAGATTTGTGCGGAAAAAGATATCGTTATTGTATTCCATGACTCTTGCCCCGCCGGCTACCTTAGTAGGAAGACCTGATGGATGGCCAATCACGACCAAGGGAGCTTCGAGCTGTATTTTACCAGTTTTGCGGAAATTCAAAGGACGACGACCCGTCACCGGACGATCGAGTTCCACCACAGCGTAATCGTTACGAGTCATCTCATCGAGCACTGAGCGAACTACGCGAGCGCAGCGGTAGACGTTCTCAGGCTTCAAAGAGATGCGATCATTTAATGGACTAGAGAGATTGTAATCAAACACCCAATAGTTCTCACTGCATCCGGCGATTTCGTTAATGCAGTGGCCAGCAGTCACGATAGTTTTCTCGTCGACTAAAAAGCCCGAACAGTTCGCAATCGCTGGCTGCTGAGCAAAGCGCTCGTCAACACAAACATTCATGCTTCCCTTGAGGCTCAGCATGCTGAGAATGCCTGATGAGACGTCGGCGCGCTGAAAATAGCCCACTTTCCAGGTAGGAATCATGGCGGCGGTTGAAGCAGCGACTTCTAAAAGGGCGGCCTCTCTCACATCGTAAATGTCTAAACGATTGTCTTCACCATAAATGATTTTGTCGGATGCAATAGATGTAGCGATAGAAGCAACAGCAAGTGTTGCAGCGATAGTTTTTTTCAATGGCCCCCCAGGTCATTTTTCATTTCAGTCACCGTAATGATTGGCACTCAATCTGAAAACAAAGGGGTCTGGGGTGTGTAAAAAATTACTTATTTAAGCAGCTGATATGTGAGGAAAGCCATTATCCAGGCGAGTGCTAGAGTGTAAATCGTCATCACGATAGGCGTCAAATAGCCACCCGATTCTCTTCTCATTACAGCAAAAGTTGAGATGCATTGAGGAGCAAAAATAAACCACACAATCAACGCTGCTAAAGTGGCCAAGGAATATTGGCGAGCGAGGATTGTAGTGAGGGTTTCCGCTTGCTGATCCTCATCCCCTTCAACGGCATAAACGGTCGCAAGTGACGCCACCAAAACTTCACGTGCACCAAAGGCAGGAATCAAGGCGGTATTAATTCGCCAATCAAAACCTAAGGGAGAAAAAATCGGCTCAAACGTTCGGCCAATCATCGCGGCGTAGGAATTTTCAACCGTCGAAAGTTCACCGCTGTCTTGGCGAGGAAAAGATACCAGCGCCCAAATGATGATCGATAGAACCAGAATAACTTTACCGGCCTTACGTAAAAATATTTGCGCTTTGTTGATTAGGCTTCGCGAAATATGTCTGATCGTCGGCCAGCGATAAGGAGGAAGCTCCATCAACAGCATAGAAGGTGCTTCGTGAGGAAGTACTTTGCGCAAAACAGCTGCCACTAAAATGGCGGCGATCATAGGAAACACATAGAGCCCCATCATCATCAGGCCTTGCATTGAAAAAGGTCCGACTTTTTGATCGGCAGAAATAAGTGCGGCGACTAAAAGAGTAAAGACCGGCAGGCGCGCCGAACAAGTCGTGAGTGGAATAACCAGCATGGAAATGAGTCGCTCGCGGCGATCTTCTAGAATTCGCGTGGCGAGAATTCCCGGAATCGCGCAGGCATGACTTGATAAGAGTGGGATCATCGCTTTGCCTGGAAGACCCAGCTTGCGCATAAAACCATCCATTAAAAAGGCGGCACGTCCCAAGTAACCCACGTCTTCGAGAATTTGAATGAACAAAAAGAGCATGAGGATCTGGGGAAGAAATACCACGACGCCGCCTACTCCACCGATCACACCATCGACTAAGAGACTTTGTAGCATCGGTTGAGTAACGAATAGTTTTACCGTCTCGCCTAAGTAGCCACAACCCGCTTCGATCAAATCTTGCAGGGGGCCCGCCCAACTAAAGAGCGCTTGAAACATGAGAAGTAAGAGCGAGAACAAAACGACAAATCCCCACACCGGATGAATGGCGATACGATCGAGTTTTTGCGTAAGAGTATCGGGCTTTAAAGGTGATTCAACGATTTCTTTCAGCCAGCGATCGATGGTGGTAAATTTCTCTCGCACGTAATCAGGTGCTTTGATTTTCTTTTGATAATTCTCTGGAAGAATGACAGCTCGTGGCTGATGCGCGCTGAGTTCTTGTTCGATAACTGATTTGAGATGATCCATCCCTTCACCCGTGACGGCCGAAACGGGTACGACTTTGCATTCTGAAAGACGAGCAAAAGCATCGATGGATAATTTCTGCCCACGACGAGTGGATTGATCCATTTGCGTGAGAGCAATTAACGGTCGGTGCCCAAGTTCCAAAATCTGCAAGAGAAGATAGAGCGATTTTTGTAAGTGAGTGGCGTCAAGAACAAGGATGAGTGGACCTGCTTCGGTTTTTTTGCCGGTCAGCCAATCACGCGCGACTTTTTCATCAAGTGTCGCCACATCTAATGAATAAAGCCCAGGAAGGTCGATGAGTTCACAACTTGTTTGACTGAGAATCATGCGCGCTGATTTTTTCTCGACAGTGACGCCGGGAAAATTAGCGACTTTTTGAAAACTGCCAGTGAGAGCATTAAAAAGTGCGGTTTTTCCAACGTTGGGAGTACCGACCAGAGCAAAATTCATTTGGCCTCTTCAATTTGAATCTGCTGCGCCTCATGTTTAGCCAGCGCGATACTGAGTCCTCTAATGCGAACAAGGAAAGGATTTTTCACAAGCGGGGCCACGGCCACACATTCGAATTCAATTCCTGGCACAAAGCCTAGTTGACGCAAACGTGACGCGATGACGGAATCTTCATCAGCGATAAGTTCTACGATGCGATAAGAATTTGTGGGTGTTACATCGGCTAAAGTCATGATGTTTGGTATACCAAACGTGGTGCTGCTCGGCAATTGGATGCTCACGAAATCTTGACCTGGCCATTACGCTTAAGCTCTTGTTATCACCTTGCAAACCCTCATGCCTGGAGCTTTCCATGTTACGTTCCCTGCTACTTTTATTGCTCATTGTTTCTTGTGCCACCCCTTATCAAGCGGACAAGACTTATCAGCTCACGCTTCTCCATACCAACGATCACCACGGTCGTTTTTGGTCAAACAGAGATGGCGAATGGGGACTGCCAGCACGCCTTACATTGATCAATCAACTACGCTCGGAGAGCAAAAAAGCTAACCGCGACGTGCTGTTACTCGATGCCGGCGACGTCAACACAGGTATCCCTCAATCAGATATGCTTAAGGCCGAGCCCGACTTTAAAGGCATGGCAAAGATTGGTTACGATGCCATGGCGGTAGGTAATCACGAATTCGACAACACTCTCGACACCATTCGCAAACAAGAGAGCTGGGCAGGCTTCCCTTTTCTTTCGGCCAACATTTATAAAAATGGCAAAAGATTGTTCCGTCCCTACATCATTAAAAATGTCGGTGGACTTAAAATTGCTATCCTTGGTTTAACGACTAAGGACACTCCGCTTAAATCAAAAATGGAAGGTCACCAAGGAACAGAATTCCGCGATCCTGTTGAAGAAGCTAAAGTTATTGTTCCTGAATTAAAGAAAAAAGCCCATATCGTAATTGCTGTCACTCACATGGGTCACTACCCCAATGAAAAACATGGCGCTGATTCTCCAGGAGATGTGACGCTCGCTCGTCAAGTTCCAGGCATCAGTGTTATCATCGGCGGCCATACTCAACTTCCCCTCTTCAAACCTGATGTGCAGAATGGCACGATCATTGTGCAGGCCCATGAGTGGGGTAAGTATGTTGGTAAAATCGATCTCTCAGTCAAAGGTGGAGTCGTCACACTTAACGATTACAAATTGATTCCCGTTAATCACAAAGACCAGAAAGAAAAGATTGCAGAAGATGAATCTCTTAAAAACTTCTTGGCGCCCTTCAAAGCGTTGGGTGATAAGACGTTACTGGTTGATGTGGGTTACACGGAAGAAAGACTGGAAGGCGATCGCAACGTGATCCGAAATAAAGAAACCAACCTTGGTAACTTAATCACGGAAGCTTACCGTGCAAAATTTAATGCTGACATCGGCATTTCAAACTCAGGCGGAATTCGCGATAGCATTCAGCCAGGAAAAATTAATTACGAAAGTGTTCTTACCGTTCTTCCCTTTGGAAACGATGTCGTAACCGTTAAGCTCACTGGTCTCGAGCTTAAAAAATATCTGACTCGCCTACTCTCTGAAATGCTGCCTGGAAGTGGGAGCTATCCTCAATTCTCAGGACTCTCAGCGCAATTTAATGCTAAGACCAAAAGCTTTTCTAAGTTAGTGGTTGCTAACAAACCACTCGATAACAAAAAAATATACACGATCGCACTCCCTAGTTTTATTGCTGGCG
>JBIKNE010000042.1:0-9526 GCA_044358855.1 Bacteriovoracaceae bacterium
GACGAGGCATCGTTAGTGTGAAGGGTAGAAAGCACAAAGTGACCGGTCAAAGAGGCGTTAATCGCCATTTCAGCGGTTTCTTTATCACGCGTTTCACCCACCATCACCACGTCCGGGTTTTGACGAAGAATCGAGCGCAGAGCAATCGCAAAAGAGAGGTCAATCTTATGGTTTACCTGAATTTGCGAAATACCTGCCAACTCGTATTCGACCGGATCTTCCACGGTGATGATCATTTTATCAGGAGTATTGATGCGTTCGAGAACCGCAAAGAGAGTAGTCGTTTTACCGTGACCAGTTGGACCAGTTACATAAAGAACGCCATGCTTATGGCCCGAGAGTTCAATTAGCCCATCTAAAACTTTTCCACGGAAACCTAAGTTCTCCAAACGTAGAACAGTGTTGGTTTTTTCAAGAATACGCATAACGATACGTTCGCCCGCTTGAATCGGAATGGTCGAGAGACGAATATCAATATCTTTACCAGCAATTTTAATTTTAATACGTCCGTCTTGTGGAAGACGTTTCTCAGCGATATCCAGCTTTGCCATAACTTTGATACGGGAAGAAACCGCTGCGTGCGTACGCTTGGGCTGACGAAGGATCTCTTGCATCACACCGTTTACGCGGAAGCGATAAACTGTTTCTTTGTCATAGGGCTCAATATGAATATCCGAGGCACGCTCTTTAACGGCACGAAAAATAATTGAGTTCACGAAACGAATAACTGGCGCTTCGTCTGCGGTGGCATCCAAAATATCGATTGGACCGTCGAGATCAAGATTTTCTTCAAACTCTTCATCACCGATATCGTTAACGAGGTTTCGGTTGGCCTTCTCGTAAACACGGTTGATAGCGTCCTGAATCCGTAGGGGGGTGGTTACGACAGTGCGGATTTCTTTTTTAAATGTCGCATGCAAATCATTGACCGCATTAAAGTTAAACGGATTTGAAATCGCCACTGTGACCGTATACTCAGTCTCAAGAATCGGTAGGATTTCGTGGTGTTTGGCATAGTTAATCGAGAGATCTTTAACGATGTTAGGGTCGATCTCATCAACCTTGATCTCAGTCAGATAAGGGATATCGATTTGATGACAAATCACTTTGATAATATCGTGAGGATGAATGTAGTTTTTGCGAAGAAGAATCTCGCCTAGAAGGCCTCCTTCAATACGCTGAACTTCCAATGCTTCTTCGAGTTGTTGACGAGTCAAAGAGGTGTGCTTAACTAAAAGCTCACCAATCTTTTCTTTTTGATTCTCAACTTTCTCTAACAGTTCTTCTGACAGGCCCATAGTGCCTCACTCAATACTTTTTTTAATACCCATGTAATCTGGCGTTTCTGACTCATCAATTTCTGGCATTTCAGTGGGGCGATTATTGGCCTCATTCAATTTGCGATATTGAGAAGCATCTTCTTCGTCATACAAAGGAGCTGCAATCTGCTTAGAGACTTTATCCTGCAGACCTTTGATACGTTTTTGATTCGGATCACGATCGTCGCCTTCAAAAATTCCCTTGTTACCTTTCTCGCGAGCTTTCATCACATCAAGAGTGTTCTGCGAAGCCGTTTTAGAATAAGGTGCCAAGATTTTTGGTGTCATAAAGAACAAGAGATTCACTTTCTCTAGCTTGCGCGCTTTGTTTTTAAACAACCAGCCCAGCACGGGGATATCTCCCAAAAGTGGAACTTTGTTGAATGAAACGGTTTCCTTATCACGCAAGAGTCCGCCCATGGCGATAGTATCGCGGTCACGAACCATCACTTCTGTAATGGCGCTACGAGTGTTGGTTGGTACACCGTTACCAGCTGCAGAAACAGATGGATCGGTGGCGCGGAAATCATCAATACGTTGATTGATTTTAAGTTTCACGAAACGAGTCACTTTGTTGATCTGAGGAGTGATCTTCAAAGAGAGCTTGGCTTCCTGCTGGCGAACGTTAAAGCCTACTGTGCCGCCGTTGTTGTTAACAGTTTGCTCACGTATTGGCACAGTTTCACCCACTTCAAAGGTGGCTTCTGTATTATCGAGCGCCAAGATTTGCGGAGTCGCGAGTACGTTTGAGTTCTCATGGCTAGCAACAGCTTTAATAAGCGCATTTACGCTATTAAGTTTCGTGGGAGTAGTTGAACCTGGAAGAGTCACTTCACGTGTTCCCCCAAAGCCAGCTCCTGCGAAGAAGCCGCCGATGCTCGTTGGGTTACCGCCAAGAAGATTAAATAGATCTGTTCCACCGAGACCGGCACGCTGAGCACTGCCTTGGCCGTAAGCTCCAACAAAGTTCACACCAAAGGCCTTATCTTTTGTGACATTGGCCTCAAGAATCATGCCTTCTACATAAACTTGGTCGCGTGGGATATCAAGGCGAGAAACCACATCTTTAAGAGTGAGCCAGTCAGTAGGTGAGGCGGTTACCACGAGAGCGTTGTTGTTTTTATCCGAAGTGATTTTAACTTCTGCAGAGAATATTGCGTTATCAGCGACACCACCCGAAGTTGAGAAGCGCGGAGGAGCCGCTCCGCCAGCAGCACCTTGAGTGACGTTACCAGAAACAATGCTAGATAGAGTTTTGGCCAGTTCTTCTGAGTCACCGTAGTTCAAGTAGTACACATGAACGCGGCCTGAGCCGCTTGATACCAGTTTCACGTCGAGTTTAAGAATCAATTCACGCAATTGCTTGGCGCCTTCGGCGTTTGCCATAGCAATAATACTGTTAGTACGTGGTTCTGCGATAATTCGGCTAATAACTGAAGAGTTTGAACCAGACTCACTAGCACCAGCGAAACGAGGAGATGCTGTGCCAGTAGGGCGACCTGCAGCACCAGCGCCGCCGCCTTTTAAGATACTATCGAGAAGCTTAGCAATTTCTTGGGCAGAAGAGTTTTTCACGCGCACAATTTGTAGTGTCTCTTCGTAGCCAGGAATATCCAAAAACTTCACCATCTTTACGAGACGGTTAATGTTTGTGCCAGTATCGGCCATGATGACAGTGTTGGTTTGTTTGATGTCGATAATTCGGCCGTAGCGGCTCATGAATGGGCGGAAGTTACGAGCAATCTCTGCGGCCGAAACGTTTTTCAGGGCAATGACACGCATGACGTAATTTTCTGTGTCAGGTGTGTAGTTACCGGTATAAATCTTAGTAGGTGTGTAGCGAATATCACGAGCGTTGATAACTTTGTAGAACGCGCCTGATTTAACCAGCGTATAGCCCGCCATATTCAAAGCAGTGAGATAAGCTTTCCAGGCATCACCGACAGTAATGGGGGTTGGTGCAATGATGCTGACTTTGCCTTTTACATCTTTATCCAAGATCAAGTTGATCCCGGTAAGCTTTTGCATGTGCTTAGTAAGTTCCATGATATCGGTATCAGGAAAATCAAAGCTCTCTACAACTTCAGGACCAAAGGCTGTTTCTGGGTTTAGGTTAACGTACTTGGCCTTCGCCTTCGCGTCCTTAGTCATCGTTCCACCAGAAACACGGCTACCAAAGGTGGTTACGTTGGCCTCATCCTCTTCGCCTGAATCTTCGTCATCAAACGGAGCGACTTCAATTTCGTCTTTGTCTGCTTTGTTAGCCGCTTCAATCATCGCCGCATCACTTGGATCCATCATCTCAAGTTCATCTTGACCTTGAAGATCAATCGGCTTTTGGGGCGAATTTTCTTCAGGTGGAGCGTTGTTGGCGGCATTGAGCTGATCGTTTGCCGCTGCATTATTATTCTCAGGCGCGGCAAAGCGCGAGCGAGAACGATACTTGTTAAACTGCGCTTCAGCATCCCCCACGAGTAAGAGTGCGACAAACGTCGTGATTAGAATACGTGGTGGTGCAATTAAACGCATGTTTCTCATCCTTGGAAACGCTATTTTTTCATTACATATTCCATTTGGGTTTCTTCGCCATCCCGGCGTACACCCAACTGGAGCTGGTCTAAGTTTTTAATTCTACCGAATAGGGCCATGACTTCATTCAAATCAGAAATGGGTTTTCCATTGATCGAAGTAATAATGTCTTCGTTTTGAATACCTAAATAAGAGAAAATTCCGCCTGCTTCGATTTCTGTGATTTTAAAGGCGAGAGTTCCATCTGGTTGCTGAATTTTAATGGCGCGAGCTTCAGTCAATACACTTTGAATGTCTTTGAGTTTGTCATCCAAGAGGTCTTTGGCGATGACGTACTTATTGCCTTGGTTTTCGATGCCTTTGATCTTCTGCTGCTTTTTAAACTCATCACCTTTGGAAGTGCTCATGACGGTGAGATTTTTACGCAACTCTTGGCTCTTATCGCTCGCCACCGATTCACATTCGCCTGTTTGAAGATTTTTTATAATCAGCTCTAAGCGTTCGATCTTAAAAATTTTCGCCATTCCTTCAACTGTATCACCTTCGCGAAACTGCTTCAGGTCACGGCCCGAACGAACCTGAACTGCGGCGATACTTTTCACGCTGTCTTGCAAGACAACAGTGTTGACCAATTTGAGAGGGAGACTGGTTCTAGAATCAGCTTTCTCACACTTAGAATCTGCCACTTGTTTCTTTGGACCTGTGCCACCTTTAGTGCGGAAAGGATCAGAGGCCTTAACCTGATTCAGATCACTCACACGAAAGCTTTCTTCCACTCTCATTTCTGCGACTGTAGTAACAGGCGCGAATGTGGGGCGACCACGTAGAACAAGAGCGGTAATTTTACCAAGCGAGTAAGTGGTAATAAGTAGAAAGGCGAGTAAGAAGGCGCGATGATGAGAATTATATGAGTCACGAGAGAGAAGGCGATCTGCCAAAGCGCCCCAATCGGTTTGCTGAAGCTTTTGCCCTACGCCACTACGATTAAGCATCGCTGAAAGAGCCGCTTTCATTTTTAGTTTGAGCGGCGCAAATGATTCTTTTATTTTGTGAATGTACGGACTGAAGCGATTGATCTTTTGCATTTTGATGCGCGGAGGAGCACTCGCTTCTTGCTCTGATTCTTCTAACTCTTCAAGCGGGACTTCGATGTCACCAGTTTGATCAGCACGAGGGGATGAGCGTCGGAACTTGCCGCGCAATTTTTCAAGGAAGTCTTTGAATTTATTTACCATCAACTTATTGTGACTCATCTTCAACGCCACTAGCAAGGGAAATGGTCGGGCGCGCAAACTCGACAAAAAGCATCGGTTAATCAGTCCGAAATCTCTCTGAGATTGCAGTAGGCTTGCGAGGCTTGAGCGTTCTATAATGAATTGTTTTTTCCACTGCTCAAAAGGATTGGTTTATGGCCCAGGATAATCAAAAAGAAATTCCATCAATTGTTAAAGGAATGTTCTTCGGTGAGATTCATGAAGATGATGTGTTTCCTTTTCCCGAGCTCAATGATGCTCAGGTTGAGATGGCAAAAGAAATGATCAATGCAGTTGAGAAGTTTGCTCAACAGAATATTAATTCAGAAAAGCTTGATCGCGACGCTAAGATTCCCCAGGAAATGCTCGAAGGCCTAGCGGCCTTGGGACTTTGTGGTTTGGGTGTTCCGGAAGAATTTGGCGGAATGGCGCTGGATTATACACTTTATGCTCGCGTGTTTTCTGAAATTGCCGGTATCGATGGTGCGATCGCTACAACTTTAGGGGCTCACCAATCCATTGGTTACAAAGCACTAATCAATGAAGGTAATGATGAGCAAAAGAAAAAATGGCTCCCAAAACTTGCCAGTGGCGAAGTCTTTGCGGCTTTCTGCTTAACGGAGCCAGGCTCAGGCTCTGACGCATATTCAATTAAAACAAAAGCGGTAAACAATAACGACGGAACTTATACAATCAATGGCCAAAAACTCTGGATTACTAACGGAGGAATGGCAGGCTTTTATTCTGTGTTTGCTAAAACCGAGCACGAAGAAAACGGCAAGAAAGTTGAAAAGATCAGCTGTTTTATCGTTGAAAAAGATATGCCAGGCGTATCTTTTGGTGAAAAAGAAGACAAAATGGGAATCCGTGCCTCGGAAACTCGCGCTGTCTACTTTGATAATGTCAAAGTCCCTGCCAGTAATATGATCGGTGAGCCAGGCAAAGGTTTTAAAATTGCCATGAATGTTTTGAACACTGGACGTTTGTCGTTGGGTTCAGGTTCAGTGGGCGGAATGAAAGCCATTCTTAAGCTGGCCGTTGCCCAGGCAAAAACCCGCAAACAGTTTGGCGACTACATCGTTAACTACGGACTCATCCAAGAAAAGATCACTTCGATGGCCTGTGCCATCTACGCTTGTGAGTCAGTGGTTTACATGTCGACTGGTAAAATGAATTCAGGTTTGGAAGATTTCTCAATGGAATCTGCCGTCTGTAAGGTTTATTGTTCGGAAAGACTCTGGGACACCGTAGATAAGGCAATGCAAATTGCTGCCGGTAACGGCTATATGCGTGAGTATCCCTATGAACGTATCATGCGTGATGCCCGTATCAATTTGATCTTCGAAGGTACAAACGAGATTTTAAGAATCTTCCTCGCGCTTTCAGGAATCAAGGGACCATCGGATCAATTAAAAGAGCTAGGAAAAGTCGCCGACGTTTCGAAGGTTCTGCAAGATCCTATTAAGTCTGTTGGTGTTTTAGCAGATTTTGCTAGAAAGCGTGTCGGCAAGATGATTGGCACGAAAACGCTGACGAAAGTTCACCCCGATCTTTTAGGTCATGCAGAAAACTTCTCTCGTATGCTCAATGATTTCTCAATTGCCGTTGAAAATATTATTTTCAAATTAGGCAAAAACATTATCGGCAATGAATTAGCGCAAATGCGAATTGCTAACATGAGTATGGAGCTTTATGGAATGTTGTGTGTGCTTTCACGTACCACTTCTATCCTTAACAAAGCTGAAGTCAGTGACAGCGATAAGAAGTATGTCCTCACCATGACAGAAATGATCTGTCGTGATGCTCGTCAAAAATTTACCCAAAATCATAAGCGTCTTGGTGAAACCTACGACACACTCATTCCAATCGTTTCGAATGCAGTCGCCGAGCGTGATGGGTACGGACTTGATATCATTAATTTCTAATGCTCCTAGCAGGATCAGTTTTGCGCTGATCCTGCTAATAGCTTCCTGTTCTTCTTCGAAGAAGAATTCAGCGCTTCCTTCCGAGCGAGAAGTAGAAGAATCTCTCGCCAGTCTTTCTCAAGAAGTCTTAAAGCCTGCCAACTATGGTCCCACTCTTAGTGAAGGGGAAAGTCGGTTTGTTGATAAAACCGAAGACTATGGTCTGACTGGAGTTGAAGCTATCAATTTTAGTTTAGTTGATTTGAACCGCGACTTTTATCCCGATCTGGTTGTAATGCCTCATTATTTTTCGCAACCACGTTTCTTCTTATTTGATCCTGAGAAGAAAAAATTTATTGAATCGAGTCACAATCCATTTCCAGAGGTGTTGCAGGCGAGTTATTTAGCCTTTGCCGATTTTAATAATGATGGAGTGAAGGACGTTGTAGTCGGAGTGCTTAATCAGCGCGGAGAGTTTAGTAAAGTTCCGGTCACTCTTTGGCTAGGATCATGGGATAAAGAGCAGCGCTTAGTTTTTAAAAAAGATGAGAAGTTTGTTAATCTGCCTGCCGAGCCAACGAGTACCATTGTGATGGTGGATGTAAATCTCGATGGCAGACTCGATCTCTTTATTGGTAATTGGTATCAAGAATATAAAAAGAACTTATTGCCCACGGCCGACAGGTTATTAATCAATCTCAAAGACAAATGGGTGGATCAATCTGATTTACTTACTGGAGAGAGAAATAAAAGTCCTGATGACATCTATCCACCACAAGCAAAACCCACCTATGCAGCATCTAGTTGTGATATCGATCAAGATGGCTGGCCTGATATCTTAACGGCTTCTTCGGCTGGTCATTACAACAAGCTCTGGATGAATCGTTTGCGCATCAGCAATGACACTCGTTATTTTGAAGATATCGGTAAAGATGCCAGTTATGCCGCCGATCCCAACGGCCTATTAGTTCCTACTGGTGGCGGGAGAACTTTCTCAACAGTTTGTGCCGATTATAATGATGATGGGTTGATGGATATTTTCTTAGGAGAGCTTAGCCATGGCTGGGATAATCTGGGCTCGGATCGCTCGAGTGTTTTAACGGGCAGCAGACCGACATACCCACCATACTTTCTTCGTACCGAGTACATGTCAGATGCCGCTGCTGATAACTGGAGCCAAGGTGACAAACGCGCCCAATGGGCGGATCTCAATCTTGATGGATTGGTTGATCTTGTAGTTGATAACTCAGGCTTCCCACCAGCTTCAAGACTGGTGGCATTCGCACAAGATGAGACGCGAGCTTTTTTAAACGTCGCTCATCAATGGGGACTTGATCTAGTTAATCCTACCGGCACAGTCGTGGCGGACTTCAATCAAGATGGAAAATTAGATGTGCTCACGGCCCAGGCGAATATAAGAAAAGCGAGTATCACCAATCGAGTCTACCTTTTGGAGAATCACCTCACTCTCACCAATCGTCGCGCGATTGTGTTCCATCTCGAAGGTAAAGAGAGTAATCACGAAGGTCTGGGTGCCATGGTGATGTTGTACGTAGAAAAAGATGGCAAAAGATCTGTGCAACGCCGCTGGTATGAACGTGTGCAAGGGGGCATTCCTTCGCAACTTGCATCTGGTGTCCACTTCGGTTTGGATGTGGGTGCAAAAGTTTTGGGAGTGAAGGTGCGCTGGCCTACCCCAATTAAGACCAGTATGAAGAAAGGCAAAGTCTTGGAGCGACTCTATAAATTAAATGACAACGTTAAAGAAGCCCATCAAGTCATGACTCTGTGTGAGGGTGGGCAAGTGCGCCCTGGAAGATTCAGCTGCGCTAATTAAGAGCTTTCTTTTTAATCAACTCTACTAGGCCTTTCAACGGTTCAGGCAAAACTTGAAAGTTAAGTGTACTGATAAAGACGCCCGCCTTGGGCACACCTTTGAGTTCATAAACTTTAAGATTGTCGGCACTCTTTAAAAGATGATCAGGTACAACTGCTATTCCCACGCCTTTTTTTACTAGGCTGACGACAGCGGTGATTGAGTTCACGGCGACAATCTGGCGCGAGTGTTTTTTATAAAGATGCATCAGATTGTCATTCTCGTTGTACATCACCCAAGGATACTCAGGGGCATCTTTAGGATTGATTTCAGCTTTAGAGATCAATACGAGCTTCTCATCAAATAATCTTAGTGAACTCAACAGCTCATTTTGAATATTCTCATTGGAGAATACGAGATCATAAAGACCATTGAGGAGTTTCTCTTTGAGTTTCTCCATGGGTTGAACTTCCACCACGATAGAGAGATTTTTATTTTTGCAATAATCCGTGATGATATCGTTGAACCAGTTCTCCAAAAGTCCATGGAGAATGCCTACGCGAAGAGTACGATTCATCTGCCCGAGGAACACATGAGCAATATCTTTTTCGAACTTCTCAAGAGTATTAAGAAGCGCTTGGCCTTTCTCAGTCAGAATCACTTTTTTCGAAGATCGAATAATCAACTGATGGCCAACTGAATCTT